>NZ_JCACHA010000548.1:0-2027 GCF_059503625.1 Skermanella sp. | reverse complement strand
AGATCAGGATGCGGTCTCCCGATGGCAATACCGTCCCCGAACGATATTGCCCCTCAAGCCTGAAACACGTAGCTGCCCGGCGCCGGACCGAGATCGGTGCCACCGGCGGGAGGGGCCACCGGTTGCGCGCTGGACTTGCCGGACAGCCACTTCGACCATTCCGGCCACCACGATCCGTCGATGCGCGGCGTCGCGGCCGCCCAGGCATCGGGATCGACGTAGCGGTCCTCCGGCTGACGGGTGGCGATCTGATAGCTGCGTCCCCGATGTCCGGGTTCGCTGACGATGCCGGCGTTGTGGCCGCCGGAAGTCAGCACGAACGTCACTTCGGCATCGGCCGGCAGGTTGATCTTGTAGACCGATTTCCAGGGAGCGATGTGATCGCGGGTCGTGCCGACGGCGAAGATCGGAGCTCGGATGTCGCTCAGCGAAACCGGCTTGCCGTCCACCATGAAGCGCCCGCCCATGAGTTGATTTTCCAGGAACAGGCGCCGAAGATATTCGGAATGCATGCGGTATGGCATGCGGGTCTGGTCGGCGTTCCAGGCGGTCAGATCGCTGGCGGGTTCGCGCCGTCCTTTCAGGTATTGCTCGACCTGCCGCGACCAGATCAGGTCGTTGGATCGGAGAAGCTGGAAGGCGCAGGACATCTGGCCGGTTTCCAGATAGCCCTTCACCCACATCATGTGTTCCATATAAGCCAGCTGGCTGTCGTCGATGAAGACCATCAGTTCACCGGCTTCGGTAAAGTCGGTCTGAGCGGCCAGCAGGGTAACCGATGCCAGCCTGCCGTCGCCGTCGCGGGCCATCGCCGCCGCCGCGATCGACAGCAGAGTGCCGCCTAGGCAATAGCCGCAGGCGTGGATCCTCCGCTCCGGCATGGCGGACGACATGGCGTCCAGCGCCGCCATGACGCCGTGCCGGCGGTAGTCGTCCATGCCGAGGTCGCGATCCTCTTCCGTCGGGTTGCGCCACGACACCATGAAGACCGTATGCCCCTGCGCCACCAGATAGCGGACCAGCGAGTTTTCCGGCGACAGGTCGAGGATGTAGTACTTCATGATCCAGGCCGGGACGATCAGCACCGGCTCCGCCTTTACCTCAGCGGTTGCGGGATCGTACCGGATCAGTTCGATCAGGTGGTTGCGGAAGACCACCCGCCCCGGCGTCGCCGCGATGTCGTGGCCGACACGCCACGCCTCCGTCCCGACCGGCGCCTGTCCGCGCATCTGGTGCTGGACGTCCTCGATCAGGTTGCGGGCGCCCCGCAACAGGTTCTCTCCGGCCTCCGCGACGGTGCAGGCCAGCACCTCCGGGTTGGTCGGCAGGAAGTTGGACGGTGCGCGGCGGTCGAGCCACTGCCGCGCCATGAACTTAACCTGGCTTTCATGCCGCCTGCTGAGACCGGGAATGCCGGTCGTCGCCGCGTCCCACCATTGCTGCGTCAGCAGAAAACCCTGAGCGAAGGAATTGAAGGGCCAGAACTCCCACTGGGGCGCGGAAAATCGGCGGTCGCCCGGCTCGGGCTGGGCAACCGGAGCCGGATGCCACCACATCGCGGCCTTCAGGAAATAATCGTTCCAGTTGGAAACACCGCTGAGCGCCTTCTGCGTGAGCGCCACCTGCTTGGCCGGCGACGACGCCAGATGAAGGCCCCAGTCGATCCAGGCGGAGGCGACGGCGGCAGGAGATACCCCGCCGGTAACCTGCGCCATCATCGCGTTCAACAGATGATCGACGACCTCCAGGTCTGTGGACAGTGCGCCCGCTCTGTCCGCATGGCCTGTGCTTGCGCCAGTCCCGGTCTTGTCCGCCACGTCGTTTGCCGTCAAGATAGTTCCCCTAAGTGCCGGCATGGGGCGATGACCCGACCGATTGCGGCTTTGCTCAAGTCACCGGCCATCGGTTGACCCAGTTGAGCGGCGGCTGTCCGCTGAAGACGCGGGCGATTTCCTCCGCAGCTTCCCGTTGGAGATCGGCCACCGACTGCTCGGAATACCAAGCCGTATGGTCGGTCACGACCACGC
>NZ_JCACHA010000547.1:0-2027 GCF_059503625.1 Skermanella sp. | reverse complement strand
GCCTGCGCACCGGCGGCGTGATGACCGCCACCCGGCTGTCGGACAAGGCGGTGGTCCGGCTGGTCAGGGACACTGCCGAGGCGGTTGGCGACGGCGATCCGGCGCTAATGGAAAGCACCTTCGGCAGCCTCGCAGTCAGTGTCCGGCGCTCCTACTCGGGTCACAGCCTGCGCGCCGGGCTCGCTACCGCGGCAGCCGAGGCGGAGGCCCAGCTCCACGACGTCATGCGCCAGACCCGCCACAAGAGCGTCGAGGTCGCCCGCCGCTACATGCGCTCATCCGACCTGTGGCGCAACAACGTCACCGAGAAGGTCATGCGCCGAACCTGAGGACGGGGGAAGCAGCGTGACCGCCGAAGAAGAGTAGAGATCGGATGTGCTATATGGACGCCGGGGAGCCGCATGGGGCAGCCTTGATCCTGTTCGCAAATCATACAAGGACTTTCATCTTGGACGCTGTCGACCATCTGACCGAGAACCAGGGCCCGATTGCTCCGACCCGGCCGCGGTCGGTTTACTTTGATGTTGTTGTCGAGGCAAGGAAGCCCGGCTTCGATGCCGACAGCTTCCGCCAGGGACTGCAGGAGGCGCTTGTCCAGGATCCCGACCTGCTGGCGCTTGGCCGCACGCAGGGTGGCTTCAATGGCCATGCCCGGTTTGTCGGCGTCGGTGTCGAACAGGCTGTGGCGGCTGCTCCCGCGGTGGCCTACCGGGTACGCATCGACTTCAAACCCGACGGCTGGATCGACCGCGAGGTCGTCGACGCCATCATCGCCGACAACGTCAAAGCCGAGTTGACGCTCTCCTGAACGTGCGACGCATGCCGGAACGCGCGGCTTTCACCATCTGTAACCTTCGGTGACAGGCCTGATGGTCCCGCACTGAGCTGATGGGCACGGCTTTCCCACAAGCGCCGTGCCCGCCGCCTCAGCCGCCCTTGAGTGCGTCCTTAACTGCCTTGGCCGCGGTGAACTTAGCGGCTTTCGAGGCTGCAATTGTGATCGCCTCGCCGGTCTGGGGATTACGGCCCTGACGCTAGCTGCGCTCGGAAATCCCGAAGCTGCCGAAACCGGAGATGCGGATCTCGTCGCCCCGCGTCAGAGCCTCGGTGATCGTGCCGACCAGCGCCTCCACCGCCTTACCAGCGTCAGCCTTGGTCAGGCCGGCGCGCTCCGCAACAGCGGCAATCAACTCTGTCTGCTTCATGATTGTAATTCCTTCCTGAATATCTTGGTCAAACGGGCACCCAACCTTTTCTGTGCCGTTGCACAGCTTTGAAAACAAGGCAAAATCGCTGTCCGGGTCGCGTGCAAAACGGGAATTCTGATTATAGTTGTAGACAAAATACACCGGACAACGCACGAGACGGCGGTCATGTCAGAGAAGGTAGCATCCGGTTTCAGGAGGCTGGGGACGTATCTTGCGGGACCGGCGGGAGGCGGCCCGAGTAGAAGTCGTCATAGGCTTGGTTCAGGGCTGTCTGAACCTGTGCCCGCAGCTCCGGCGCGGCGCGGATTTCCTGAACCGTCCAGTCGGTCAGTTCGGCGATCCGGTCGACGAACGCGAGAGTGACTGCCAGCACCTTGATCTGCCGGACCACCGCAAGGCCGGACGGCAGGTGGGTCACGGACCAGCCTCTGGTTCCCGCTTCATTGATAGTTCGCTGGTCGATCCCAAACAGCAAACGGACGACCCCGTCAACAGGGAGCCGGCCCTGGGGCGTAATGATGGTAAAGGATGCAGCACACCAGTCGGGCGCCTGCGTGGCTTGACAGTCTGGCAGCATGATAGGATGCGGTGTAAGGCCCATGACGGCAATTGCAGACCCGCGCCGGATCGTCCAGCCTCGTTCGGTGCGCTCGTGCCGGGATCGACAGCATACGCCAGCATTCCTCACCGGCCGGTTCAGCCGACAAGGACCTCCTCATCGAACGCCGCGCCCTGTTACTCGCCACCGGTTAACCCTCCAACCAGCGCCGCATAGCCCCTGCCAAAAGGAGCGTGCCAACTTAGTCTTCTGCTTCCGAA
>NZ_JCACHA010000546.1:0-2029 GCF_059503625.1 Skermanella sp. | reverse complement strand
AACAGTATACGATCACAAGTAAGACACAATCATTGTGGTCTTGAGAACTAAGAATATATCTTTGAGTTATTTCGACAATCAAACTACTTCGTGAGCAACGTGGGATACCATGGGGAACTCGACGGTTACACGCGTTCCTTGACCTATGACGCTATCGATGTTCAGACGCGCATCATGCAGGTCGACCAGAGCCTGAACCAGCGGCATTCCCAGGCCTGTGCCGCCATACCGGCGGGACAGCACCGGTTCCGCCTGCCAGAAGGGCTCGCAGACACGGGCAATATCGCCGGGATCTATCCCTATCCCGTTATCTGTGACGGCCAGCACGACACCCTGGGCTGTGCTGGAGCCGCTCAGCGTCACCCAGCCTCCTTCAGGCGTGAATTTCAGGGCGTTGGAAAGAAGGTTCAGGATGATCTGGCGGACGGCGCGGGCATCGGCGATCAGCGCAGTTCCTTCGGGTCCCGGATCGACGGTAAGCCGCAGGTTACGCTCCCGGGCCGTACCGGCCACTATACGGGCACAGGTTTCGAGCAGGCGAGCCACTTCCAGCGGCTCCGGGTGGATCGCGTGGTTCCCGGAGTCGATCTCGGTCAGGTCGAGCAGGTCGTTGATGATCTGGAGAAGCTGGCTCCCGCTGTCATGGATTTCGCGAGCGTAATCGCCAAGCGCTTCACCCTTGGCCCGTACCGCCGGATCGTCCCGGATAAGTTCGGAAAATCCTATGATCGCGTTGAGCGGCGTGCGGAGTTCATGGCTCATGGTCGAGAGGAACTGTGACTTCGACCTGCTGCCCTCTTCGGCGCGGATCAGCGCCCCCCTCAGTTCATCGGCATAGCGCGCGCGTTCACGCAGCGACGCGTCGAAGGCTTTCAGGAAATGGTTGGTCCTGCTGACCAGGACGCCAAGCTCGTCGCCGTCGTGACCGCGCGGCACTTCGATAAGGCAGCCGTCCAGCGACTCCGGTTCGATCTTGGATACAGCCCTGCTGATCGCGAGGATAGGCTTCGTCACCATGACGTGGAACATGGCCGTCAGGACCAGCCCAAGCAGCAGATTGCGGAAGAGGCCGCTGATCAGGTCGGATTGGGCGCGCTCCAGAAAGGCGGTCGCCGTTATTTGGCTGTCCACGGAGACGGACAGCCTGCCGATCTGGAGACGCGGCCGGTTCAGCGGCTCGTAGTAGAGCGGGACCGACAGATCCAGTTCGTCGCCGAACAGCCATTCGGAAAACATGCGCAGGTTGCTGTCGATCTTGGGGCGTTCACGCGCGGCCAGACGCGCGCCGAACTCGTCGTGGATGCTGGCCTGGAAGATCGGGCGGTAGCTCAGCAGCCCCTTGAGTATGTCCGATGCCAGTGGCGAATCCAGGTCGTATGCCGCTTTGGAAGCGGCCTCGGCGACGATTTCGGTGACCTCCTCCAGCGTGCGCCGCTGGACGGTGCGTTCACGCCGCGCATCGTCGACCAGATCGAGGCCGCTGGCGAAAAGGCCGAGCAGCACCGCCACTATGACCGTATTGCGAGCTTGTCGGAAGGAAAGGCGATCAAACAAAGGTGCCATAATTCAGCATGTCCGCCTTCCGCGCTCCAGATACCGGCTGCGCGATCCCATCCCGATTTCCGCAGCCTGCGGCCCGATAATTGTACTTAAAATACGATGAAACTAATTTTCATACAGTTAATGAGAAATACCGTGGATTTTTCTAGTCCACGGTATCCCTCGGCAGCCGCATCATAGGGCAGGAACCTCGCAGGGACCTGCCAGCAGGCCGGTCAGCCTATCCTTCAGCCGGCCGACCTGATCGGACACCTGGACTGCGTGCCGGTCGATCGTGTCGGCCAGTTCCCTGGTCTCGCCGGCATCTTCGGCGACAGCCGTGATCCGCCTCGACACTTCGACGGCGCCGTCGGCAGCCATCGTGGCGCTCCGGCTTATCGACTCGGTGGCGCCTTCCTGGTCCGCAACCGAACCGATGACGGCTTCGGCGATACCGTCGATGCGTTGAACGACATCCTGCACTCCGATC
>NZ_JCACHA010000545.1:0-2032 GCF_059503625.1 Skermanella sp. | reverse complement strand
AGGCGCACTCCGGCGCTGAGGCCGAAGGTGTTCAGCATCGTGACGATCAGGAACAGCAGCAGGGCCGCTCCCCAGATGCCGAGCGGCTCCGCACGCCCTCCCGCGACGCTGGTGCCGCCGATCACGGTGACCGCGATAGAGGCGAGCAGGTATTCCTCCCCCATGTTGAGGGAAGACCCGCCCGAGAACCCCGCCAGCAGCACGCCGCACAGCCCGGCGAACCCGGCCGAGATGACGGAGGTCGTCAGCCGGGCGCGCGATACGGGTGTGCCGGCCAGCCGCGCCGCCCGCTGGTTCTGCCCCAGCGCCAGCAGCGTCCGGCCATAGACGGTACGGGCAAGGACCAGCAGCACGACCGCCGTCAGAACAGCCGCAACCAGTGCAAGGTTTGAGATGCCGAGCGTGCGGCCGGTGCAGAAGTCCGCAAAGGCCGGAGGCGGCTTGATCTTCAGCCCGCGCCCATAGGCGATGGCGATGGACTGCACGATCAGCGCGCTCGACAGCGTCGCGATGATCGGCGGAATCCGGAGCAGCCTGATCAGCAGGTAGTTCGCCAGGCCCAGCACCATCGCGGCGCCGAGCGCTGCCGCCAGCCCCGCCACGATCATCGTGTTCGAACCGTCCATCACCTTCATGCCGATGGCGCCCGCCAGCGATATCGCCGCCGGTATCGACAGATCCACGTTGCCGGGACCGGATGTGATCACCAGCATCTGCCCCAGCCCGACGATGACGAACAGGGCGGAGAACGTCACCGCCGCCGACATGATATCCGCCGCACCACGACCGCCGGAATAGATCAGCGTCATGGTGAGGACGACTGCGGCGGCCAGCAGCGGCCATACCCAGACCGGCAGCACCAGGGGGCGGCGCGGCGACGCCACGTCGGCGGGGGAGGGAAGGTCGTTGGTGATCATCGTTCCTCCGCCCGGTTGAGCACGGCGCGCAGCGCCAGCACGATGATGAGGATCGCGCCCTGCGCTCCTATCTGCCAGTCCGGCGGTATGTGCATGAAGGTCAGGAAGGAGCCGGCAAGCGTCAGCGTCATGGCCCCGAGCACGGCGCCGATCGGGTTGACCCTGCCGCCGGTGAACTCGCCGCCGCCCAGGATCACTCCGGCGATAGACAGCAGCGTGTAGCGGAGCGCCATGTTGGCGTCGCCCGACGTCGTCAGCCCGACCAGCGCCAGCCCCGACAGGGCGCCCAGCGTTCCCGCCATCAGGTACAGCGTCACGCGTGCCCGCAGCAGCGACCAGCCGGCATTGGCGAGCGCCTTGGGATTGCCGCCGGCTCCGCGCAGGATCGTGCCGAGGGAGGAGCGCATCAGCAGGTGCATCCCCAGTCCCAGGATCACGGCGTAGAGGATCGGCAGCGGGACAAAATCGGGCTTCCACTTCATCACGGTGGTCAGGAACTCAGGCGCCCGTCCTCCAGGGGTCGGCAGGATCAGCACGGCCACCCCCATCCAGATGAACGACAGCCCCAGGGTCACGACGATGGACGGCAGCGCCCGCCAGTGGATCAGCGCTCCGACCAGACCGTAGACGCCGACGGCGGCGACCAGTGCCGCCACGCCTAGCAGGGGCGTGTCCTTGAGCAGCGTCGCAGCGATGCAGGCGCACAATCCCACGAAGCTGCCGATGCTCAGGTCCAGGTCGTTGATCGCGATGATGCAGAGCTGCGACAGCGTCGCCAGGATCACCGGCACCGCGAGGTTGAGCAGCAAGGTCAGCCCGACATAGCTCATGGCGCGCGGCTGCTGAGAGAAGATCACCGCCAGCATCAGCGCCAGGGCTATCGCCGGCAGCAGCATGCGCAGAAGCCGCACCGCATCGAAGCGGGCGGGTCCGCGCGTGGACAGGGATGCGGCGGTCATGCGACCTCCCCGGATGCGTCGGCGTAGGAGGCGCGGAGAATGGCGGCTTCCGTCATCTGTCCCCGGTGAAGATGGGCGACGATGCGCCCCTGGTGGAAGACGTAGACCCGGTCGCAGAGGAACAGTTCTTCCATCTCGGTCGAGTACCACAGGAAG
>NZ_JCACHA010000544.1:0-2038 GCF_059503625.1 Skermanella sp. | reverse complement strand
CCGAACTGGTCGGCCGCGCGATCACGCTGGAGTCGACCCAGGAGGTCCTGCACGATCTGCTCCGGGCCAACGACCGCCGCGTCACGATCGACGAGATCCAGAAGAAGGTGGCGGAGCACTACAACATCCGGCTGGCCGACATGCATTCCGCCCGGCGCGCCCGCGCGGTCGCCCGGCCGCGTCAGGTCGCGATGTACCTCGCCAAGCAGCTCACCGCCCGCTCCCTGCCGGAAATCGGCCGCAAGTTCGGCGGCCGCGACCACACCACCGTCATGCACGCGGTCAAGAAGGTGGAGGAACTGCGTACGTCCGACCAGAGCTTCGCCGAGGACGTCGAACTGCTCCGCCGCATGCTGGAAGGCTGAGGCGCGCCTTATTCTCAATTGCCGGCCTGAAATCGCGTCCAGCTGACGGAATCGGTTAGTTTTTTTGTCCGCTGTGCTATATTCGCCCCCCGTTTGGCGGCAGGCCCAAGGCATGCGCGCGAGCGGGGACGAAGTTTGGAACCGGCTCCAGGCTCCACGAGATCACGGCCAACGAGAATTGCAGCGGACCAGAATGAAAATCACGATCGAACGCGCAGCCCTCCTCCGCTCCCTCGGGCATGTTCAAAGCGTGGTGGAACGCCGGAACACCATTCCCATCCTGTCCAACGTCATGCTCAGGGCCGAAAACGGCGAGTTGGCGCTGACCGCGACCGACATGGACCTCGAGATCGTCGAGACGGTCCCGGCGGAGGTCACCCAGGCCGGTTCGACCACGGCGCCCGCGCACACGCTCTACGATATCGTGCGGAAGCTGCCGGACGGCAGTCAGGTGGAACTCGACAGCTCCGGCGACAACGGGCTGCTGACGCTGCGTTCGGGCCGCTCCAACTTCAAGCTCGGCTGCCTGCCGACCGAGGACTTCCCGCAGATGTCCGGCGGCGAATTGGCGCACCAGTTCTCCCTGTCGGCCGCCGACCTGCGGATGCTGGTCGACCGCACCCGCTTCGCGATCTCGACCGAGGAAACCCGTTACTACCTGAACGGCATCTATCTGCACGCGACCCGGTCGCGCGCGGGAGAGACCGAAGTGCCGGTGCTGCGCGCCGTCGCGACCGACGGCCACCGTCTGGCGCGGGTGGAAATCCCGCTGCCGGAAGGGGCCGGGAACATCCCCGGCGTGATCGTGCCGCGCAAGACCGTGATGGAGATCCGCAAGCTGATCGACGAGGCCGGCGACCGGATCAGCGTCGCCCTGTCCGAAACCAAGGTCCGTTTCGGCTTCGACACCGTGATGGTGACCTCCAAGCTGATCGACGGCACCTTCCCCGATTACGAGCGCGTGATCCCGACCGGCAACGACAAGGTGCTGGAAGTCGACAGCAAGGTCTTCGCCAGCGCCGTGGACCGCGTCGCCACGATCTCCACGGAAAAGAGCCGGGCGGTCAAGCTCAGCATCGACCGGGGAAATCTGGTGCTCTCGGCGACCAGCCCGGAAGCCGGCAGCGCCACCGAGGAGCTGGAAGTCAGTTATGACAGCTCCCCCCTCGAAATCGGCTTCAACTCTCGCTATCTATTGGACATCACTCAGCAGATCGAGGGTGACGGCGCGCGGTTCACGATGGCCGACGCCGCATCGCCCACGATCGTCCGTGACGTGGCCGATCCGTCGGCCCTGTATGTTCTGATGCCGATGCGCGTTTGACGCGCGCTGTTGCCGAAGCGCCTGGAAGGCGCGGCCATGCAGGACGCGTGGCCCCTCCGGTATGGTTCCTGACGGGCCGTATCGCGGGTAAGGCTGGAGTTTTGATGCCGTTGCGCGATGCGCCCACTTCAAATGCCCGGACTGCGTATACCCGGACAGAAGACGATATCCGGCCGGATAAGGGACCAGCGGCGAAGCTGGCGGTGACGCGTCTCACCCTGACGCGGTTCCGCTGCTATGAGGGCGCGCGGCTGAACGCCGATACGCGGCCCGTCGTGCTGACCGGCCCCAACGGCGCCGGCAAGACCAACCTGCTGGAAGCCGTCAGCTTCCTGTCGCCGGGACGCGG
>NZ_JCACHA010000543.1:0-2041 GCF_059503625.1 Skermanella sp. | reverse complement strand
CAGCCCAGGAAAGTATCGTCGGATGGCTCCACGGCGGCATGGGATCTCGCTCCCTCAGCGCCGGCGACAGTGCGCGCGGTATCCAGGTCGCCGGAAACACCCAGATGAAGCGGGACAGGATCAGCGCCGCCGAAACCGCGAGCCCAAGGCTTGCAAGCCGAACGGGATCGTACTCCTCCAGCCGTCCGAGGATGTCGCGCAGTTGCAGCCCGATCAGGACGAATACCAGCGCCGTCAGCACGAACTCCACGAAGCCCCATACCGCCATCATCTCCAGGCGCGTTCGGGCGGTGAACGCCGCATGCTGCTGCTGGCCCAGCACCAGCCCGCAGACCACGGCAGCCAGCACGCCGGAGACGTGGACGTGCTCGGCCGCCAGATAGGCCGCGAAGCCGGCCAGGAACGAAACCAGGATGTCGAGCAGGGTGTCTTCGAGGTGGGCGAATATCCACATGGCGATCCGGCCCACGACATAGCCGACCACCATGCCCCCGGCGGCGGAGGTCAGGAACGACAGGGATGCTTCGCCGATGGAGACTTCCCCCGCCAGTGTGGCGCCGATGGCGAAGCGGTAAAGCACCAGGGACGAGGCGTCGTTGAGCAGGCTTTCCCCCTCCAGCACGACGACCAGGCGCTTGGGCAGACGGAAGTTCTTCAACACCGACGCGGCGGCGACGGCGTCGGGCGGAGCGACGATGGCTCCCAGCGTGAGGGCCGCGGCCCAGGGCAGCTCGGGCACCAGCCACTTGGCCGTGACCGCGACGACCGCGGCGGTAAACAGCACGGCGCCGAGCGCCAGCAACAGGATCGGCCTCAGGTTCGAGCGGAACGCCGGCCAGTCCGTCCGGTAGGCGCTCGCCTGGAGAAGCGGCGGCAGGAACAGGACCAGGGCAAGCTGCGGGTCCAGATGCACGGCCGGCAGTCCGGGAACCAGCGCCAGGGCCATGCCGCCCGCCACCAGCACGACGGCCGGCGGCACGCTCAGACGCCGGGCGACCAGCGCCAGAGCGACGCAGGCCCCCATCAGGCCAAGAAGGATCTCGAATATCGCCATGCCGGTCTCAGGATCGCTTCAGGTCAGGCCGGTCGTCCTCGCCCGGTCGTTCAGGACGTACCGATTCCCTGACGGACAATCCTTTCCGCCTGCTGAAGCGTCATGATGCATCGGCCCTGGTTAGCTTCCGCATGCTGGCTTTGGGCATCCTGAAGCAGGCCCATGACCCGCTGGCGCTGGTCCGGCGGAAGATTCCGCGCATCCTGCTGAAGACCGGCCCAAGCGGTCGGCTCGCAGGAGCCAACGGACTGGAAGGCGCTTGGCGGCTGCTGAGTCCCAGCCGGTCCGGTGGCCTGCTGCTGCGCGCAGGCGCTCAGAAGGACTGTGGCGGCGGCAACCATGATGGACATTTTCATCAAACTCGATCCCACTCATCGTGACCGCCGTCCAACAGCCCTCGTGCTCGGCTCTCTCCTTCTCAAGGGGATACTACACTTTGGGAGAACGGTTCCGGCCGTCTCCCTCCGTTCGATCTATGCCCGCCGGCGCTGCGGTTTCTGTTTCCTGACGAACCCGATCCACGCGATATACATTTCCTTGGCATTGCGGGGCTTCATCTCGCCCCTCAACTGCTCGTAGGCGATTTCCGCTTCGAACGTGTCGGTGAAAGCGCCCTGCTCCACCGCCCAGGATACGGCTTCCGTAGGACTGTAGAATGTCAGCACGTTGTCCTGCGGACCTCGTGCGGCATCAGCCTGCGGAGCGCCGGCCGCCGCATCGGTTACCGGAGCGGAGGGCTCCGCAGCCGCCGCCTTCGGCGGCGTCGGCCTGACGCCGCCTCCTTGTCCGTAGAGTGCGGCTTCGATGCGCTCCGGCACGCCTTTCCAGTGGCCCTGCTCGTCCCAGATCACCATGCCGGACGGCCCCTCGCGCGACCATTCCACCAGGATGCCGCGCCGGTCCTTTTCGCGCACGATGCGGAGCGATGCGTTGAGCGACCGGAACAGGCGCTCGCGCTCGGTTTCCGGCAGCGTTTCGCGGATATGG
>NZ_JCACHA010000542.1:0-2043 GCF_059503625.1 Skermanella sp. | reverse complement strand
GCGTCCGCCACGCCGCCGCTGGTATACCGCTTGACCGTCAGCGTCGAGCCGTTCCAGTTGGCGAGGTCGTTTTCCGTGTCGGTGACCGTGACGTTGGAACCGACGTCGAGAGTGAGCGAGGTGCCCGAGGTCCAAGCGACGCTGTTGGTGTCCAGGTTGGCGATAACGGGCGTGCTGTTGTTGCCCGACGCCGTGATGGGGTTGGTGGTCAGGTCGGCGATGGTCACCGTCCCGTCGGCCCCGCGTGCCCAGTCCTCCGCCGCCGCAAGGTTATAGGTGACGCTGCCGGCGGAGATGGTGCCGTTCTTGGTCAACCGCAACGCCACGGCAGTCATGTCGGTCGTACCCAGCGTGACCGTGAAGCTGGTGGCGCTGGTGATCTCCACGTCCTGGGTGTTGCCGGTGGTCAGCGTATAGCTGCCGACGTCGCCCAGGATGCTCAGCTTGGTGATGTCGATATCGTTGGCGGCGCCCGACTTCGACAGGAAGCCGGTGCCGG
This sequence comes from Skermanella sp., assembly GCF_059503625.1. Classification (NCBI taxonomy): domain Bacteria; kingdom Pseudomonadati; phylum Pseudomonadota; class Alphaproteobacteria; order Rhodospirillales; family Azospirillaceae; genus Skermanella; species Skermanella sp. The sequence goes on along the minus strand of NZ_JCACHA010000542.1, from coordinate 1,544 downwards.
TTACCACCAGGACGCCGGACGTCACGTTGTATGTCGCCGACGTGATCATGGGGACGGCCACGTTGCCGACGCTCATCTGGCTGGTCGTATCGACGTCGGTGACCCCAGAAGCCGCGCCCGCCGCCCAATCCTCCGCCGCCGCGAGGTTATAGAGGGTGAAGCTGGTCGAGCTGGTCCCGGACTTATTCAGGAACAGGGCCACGGCTGCCTGATCGTTCGCGTTCAGCGTGACCGTGAAGCTGGTGCCGCTGCTGATCTCGACATTGGCCGTGGTCAGCGTGTGGGTTGCCGTGCCTTCGCCTCTCAGCGTGAGCTTGGTGACGTCGATGTCGTTGGCGGCGCCCAACAGCTTCAGGAACCCGGTGCCGGTCACCGTCAGGATGCCGGACGAGACGTCATAAGCGGCTGATGTGATGGTGGGCACCGGCACGTTGCTGACGGTCACCGGGCTGGTCGCGTCGGCGATGTCACCGCCGGTGATCACCGTGTTCCAGTCGTCGGCGGCCGCAAGGTTGAACGTCGTGCCGCCGGTCGAGGTGGTGCCGGCCTTGTTCAGGATCTGGTTGACGGCGGCCTTGTCGGTCGCGTCCAGCGTGATCGAGAAGGACGTGGCGTCCGTGATCTCGACATTCCCCGTCGTGGTCAGGGTATATGTCGCCCCGCCTTCGCCGGTCAGCGTCAGGCTGTTGGCCGTGATGTCGTTGGTGGTGCCGGACGCCGCCACCAGCCCGGTGCCGGTTACCGCCAGCACGCCCGATGTGGCGTCGTAGGTCGCTGACGTGATGGTCGGGGCCGACACGTTGCTCACATTCACGCCGTTGCCGGTGGCATCGATATCGGTGACCCCGGAAGCGGCGCCCGCCGCCCAGTTCTCGGCGGCGGCGAGGTTGTAGGCGACGCCGCTGACGGGCGATGTGCCAGTCTTGTTCAGCAGCCCGTTGACGGCCCGCTTGTCCGCCGCGTTCAGCGTGACCGAGAACGTCGTGCCGTTGCTGATTTCGACGCTGGACGTGGTCAGCGTATAGGAGCTGCCGCCTTGGCCGGTCAGCGTCAGCTTGCTGACGTCGATGTCGTTGGTGGCCCCGTTCAGCTTGAGGAACCCGATGCCGGTCACCGCCAGCACGCCGGTATTGGCGTCGTAGGTGGCGTTGGTGATCTCCGGCACGGGCACGCTGCTGACGTCCACGGCGTTGCCGGTCAGGTCGGCGTTGCCCGAGCCGTGCCAGTCTGCGGCACCGGCAATGTTGTAGGTCGTGGCGCTGGTCGAACTGGTGCCGGCTTTGTTGAGGATCTGGTTGAGCGCCGCCTTGTCGGTGGCGTTGAGGTTGACGGTGAAGCCGGTGGTGCCGCTGGCGGTGACCGCGTTGACCGAGCCGGGATCGGTCAGGGTATAGGTCGAGCCGCCCTCGCCGGTCAGCGTCAGCCTCGTCTCGTCGACGGCATTGCCGTTGGTCAGGCCGACGCCCGTCACCACCAGCGCGCCGGTGGTCGCGTTGTAGGTCGCGCTGGTGATCGTGGGGCCGGCAGCGTCGTCGTTGGTGATC
>NZ_JCACHA010000541.1:0-2043 GCF_059503625.1 Skermanella sp. | reverse complement strand
GGCGTTCGGTTCCCGCGTCTTCACGACGGCGGGCAGCGCCGACAAGTGCGAGGCCTGCGAGCGTCTGGGGGCGGACCGCGCCATCAACTACAAGACCGAGGACTACGGCGCCGTCATCAAGGAACTGACCGGCAAAAAGGGTGTGGACGTGGTGCTCGACATGGTCGGTGGCGACTATGTCCAGCGCGACATCGACATCATGGCCCCCGATGGCCGCCGCGTCAGCATCGCCTTCCTGGGCGGGCCGAAGGTCACGCTCAACCTCACCAAGGTCATGGTCAACCGTCTGACGCTGACCGGTTCCACGCTGCGTCCCCGTCCGGTCGCCTACAAGGGCCAGATCGCCCAGGCGCTCCGCGAGCGGGTCTGGCCGTTGCTGGAAAGCGGCAAGGTCAAGCCGCTGATCTTCAAGACATTCCCCCTTGCCGAAGCCGCTGCCGCCCATGCCCTGATGGAGACCAGCAGCCACATCGGCAAGATCGTTCTCACCCTGGATTCCTGAACGGCGGCCAACCGGCCATCCGCTCGCTATCCGGATCGCTAGCAAACACACCTCCTCGCCGGCGCGCGCAAGTCCCATATATCTCTCTATCAAAGGCCGAACCCGCGCCAAGGCGAGGCCGCCAGATTTTCCGGAGGACCGATGCCCCTGCCATTGATGCCGAAAGCGACCGCCGTCTGGCTGGTCGAAAACACCGCCCTCACCTTCGAACAGATCGCGGCCTTCTGCGGCCTGCACTCGCTGGAGATCAAGGCGATAGCCGACGGCGAAGTGGCGGTCGGCATGGTCGGCCTCGACCCGATCGCCAATGGCCAGCTTTCCAAGGAAGAGATCGAGCGCGCCGAGAAGGACGAGAACGTTCGTCTGCGCCTGCTGGTCCAGGACCTTCCCCAGCCGGTCGCCCGTTCCAAGGGGCCGCGCTACACGCCGGTCACCAAGCGCGGCGACAAGCCCGACGCGATCGCCTGGGTGGTCAAGCAGTTCCCCGACCTGTCGGACGCCCAGATCAGCAAGCTGATCGGGACCACCAAGCCGACCATCGCGGCGATCCGCGACCGCACCCACTGGAACACCCCGAACATCAAGCCGCGCAGCCCGGTCCTGCTCGGTCTCTGCACCCAGCGGGAGCTTGAAGAGGCTCTGGCCACCATCCGCCGTCCTCCCGGTGCGCCGCCCATCACGGCAGCGGACGCGCAGGAACACGACGAGGAGGAAGATGCCGAAGTCCGGCCCGTGTTCGGCGACGACAACGACCATGGCAGGTATAGCCGCGGACACGATACCGAACTGGACGAGACGGTAGACTGATCCATCATGGATGAAGCCCCCGCCGGGCGGCCGCCCCGCCTCATCGTCGGCATCAGCGGCGCGTCCGGCGTGGTCTACGGTATCCGTATGCTGGAGGCTCTGAACCGGCTGGGGGTCGAATCCCATCTGGTGATGAGCCGGTCGGCCGAAGTGACCCTTGCCTGCGAGACCGACCTCAAGGTCGCCCAGGTCCGCGAACTGGCAACCGTCGCCTATCCGATCCAGGACATCGGCGCCGCCATTTCCAGCGGCAGTTTCCGTACGCTGGGCATGGTGGTGGCGCCGTGCTCCGTCCGCACCATGAGCGAAATCGCCACGGGCGTCACATCGACCCTGCTGACGCGCGCCGCCGATGTCGTTCTGAAGGAGCGCCGCCGCCTCGTGCTGATGGTGCGGGAAACGCCGCTGCACCTGGGGCATCTGCGGACGATGACGGCGCTGGCCGAAATGGGCGCCGTCATCGCTCCACCGGTTCCGGCTCTTTACGCGCGCCCTGAGTCGGTCGATGACCTGATCGACCATACCGTCGGCCGCGTCCTCGACATGTTCGATCTGGACGCCGGCCTCGTTCGCCGCTGGGGCGAACCGGTGGAAGAGGGCGGCACGGCACGTCGTCGCCCGATCCCGCTTTAGCCGTCGTCCGTCAGCGGCCCGTCAGACTGCCCGGCCGGCGTAGTGCCGTAGCGCAACTGTATTGAATTGGGGTTCTGCGGGGTGGCTCAGTGTATGGCGAT
>NZ_JCACHA010000540.1:0-2048 GCF_059503625.1 Skermanella sp. | reverse complement strand
GCAATTTTCTCGACTGACCGACCTTGAAACTTTAAGAGCTCGGGGAGGAGCAACTCTCATGTCAAGTGCGGCTGCAACAGCGGTCAAGAACCAAGCCGCGGACGTATCGGATCTCGATGCACCGCCGGCGTTGACGGATGGCTTTCAGCTCGTCATCGACGCGCTCAAGCTGAACGGCATCGAGAACTTCTATACCGTGCCCGGCATTCCGATCTCGGACCTGCTGCGCATGGCGCAGGCGGAAGGCCTTCGGGTCATCTCGTTCCGGCACGAACAGAATGCCGGCAATGCCGCCGCGATCGCGGGCTTCCTGACCAAGAAGCCGGGCGTCTGCCTGACGGTTTCGGCCCCCGGCTTCCTCAACGGCCTGACGGCACTGGCGAACGCCACCACCAACTGCTTCCCGATGATCCTGATCAGCGGATCGTCCGAGCGCGAGATCGTCGATCTCCAGCAGGGCGACTACGAAGAGATGGACCAGCTTGCCATCGCGAAGCCGCTCTGCAAGGCCGCCTTCCGCATCCTGCACGCCCAGGATATCGGCATCGGCGTGGCGCGGGCGATCCGTGCCGCCGTCTCGGGCCGTCCGGGCGGCGTCTATCTGGACCTGCCGGCCAAGCTGTTCTCCCAGGTGCTGGACGAGGTAGAGGGCAAGAAGTCGCTGGTCAAGGTCATCGACCCGGCTCCGGCCCAGCTCCCCGACCCCGGCGCGGTCGCGCGCGCCCTGGATGTGCTGAAGAGCGCCAAGCGGCCCCTGATCGTGCTCGGCAAGGGTGCGGCCTACGCCCAGGCGGATGAAGAAGTCCGGGCGCTGGTCGAGAAGAGCGGCATTCCCTTCCTTCAGATGAGCATGGCCAAGGGCCTTCTGCCGGACACCCATCCGCAGTCTGCCGGCGCCGCGCGCTCCATGGTGCTGAAGGACGCCGATGTCGTCATGCTGGTCGGCGCCCGCCTCAACTGGCTGCTGTCGCACGGCAAGGGCAAGACCTGGGGCGCTCCCGGTTCGAAGAAGTTCATCCAGATCGACATCGAGCCGAAGGAGATGGACAGCAACGTCGAGATCGTGGCGCCCGTCGTCGGCGACATCGGCTCCTGCATGTCCGCCCTGCTGGCCGGCATCGACGGCAACTGGCCCGCACCGCCGGCCGATTGGGTCAGCGCCGTCAGCGCCCGCCGGGAAGCCAATATCGGCAAGATGGCGCCGAAGCTGATGAGCAACGCGTCGCCGATGAACTTCCACGGCGCCCTGGGCGCGGTGCGCCGGGTGATCAAGGAGCGGCCGGACGCCATCCTGGTCAACGAAGGCGCCAATACGCTGGATCTGGCGCGCGGCATCATCGACATGTACGAGCCGCGCAAGCGCCTGGACGTCGGCACCTGGGGCGTCATGGGCATCGGCATGGGCTATGCCGTCGCGGCAGCCGTCGAAACCGGCAAGCCGGTGCTCGCGATCGAGGGCGACAGCGCCTTCGGCTTCTCGGGCATGGAGGTGGAGACGATCTGCCGGTACAAGCTGCCGGTCTGCGTCGTCGTCTTCAACAACAGCGGCATCTATCGCGGCACCGACGTGAACCCGACCGGCGGCAGCGATCCGTCGCCGATGGTCTTCATGCCGGACACCCGCTACGACAAGATGATGGAAGCCTTCGGCGGCGTCGGCGTGCATGTGACCGCCCCGGACGAGCTGTACCGCGCCGTCAGCGAAGCCATGGACTCCGGCAAGCCGACCCTGATCAACGCGGTGATCGACCCGGCGGCCGGCACCGAGAGCGGCAACATCGGCAGCCTCAACCCGACCAGCTCGGTCCGCAAGGCCCCGGCGCAGTAATAATCGGCGAAGTGGCGGCCTGCTCCCAGCGGGCAGGCCGCCGGCCAGGAACTCCAAGCAAAAACGACAACCAAAAAACGCGGTCACTGACACACCACAAGAGAGACCCCGGGAGGACAGTATGGGCAAGGCATTAGACGGCGTCCGCATTCTAGATTTCACCCACGTTCAATCGGGGCCGACCTGCACCCAATTGCTCGCATGGTTCGGCGCCGACGTG
>NZ_JCACHA010000539.1:0-2048 GCF_059503625.1 Skermanella sp. | reverse complement strand
CAATAAGTCCTAACCGCAGCAAAACAGATATGTTTTTCTCACCGAACTTTTTCTGCATCTGTGGTATAGAAGTTATTGTGCTGAGGGCAAACGAATAGGCATTGACTATGTTATGAGGCTTGCAGTTCAGAAGATAGACACTCTGTCCAGGAGCATTCTGCGATTCCAGTATTACTTCAGGTGCGGTATCATCTAACTCTTGTCTATTGGCACCTGTGGCCTTCTCATCATTTTCATGTTTGCTAACGGAACTCGCTGAAGATCGGCTTTCTAACGACATATCCTCATTTTCCACTGCTTTGCCCACTTCTTCGACATTCTTCTTGCCCAAAATTGAGACTTGTGCCCCATTCTTTGTTTCTGGCTTAGCCAGAGACATGATTTCAATAATTTGGTCAAAAAGTATTTTAAAATGGCGAAAAGCTTCTTGTGGAAGGTATGGTACAACATACTTCGCGAATTTTATCTTGGAATTTCCATCTATTTTCATAAAACGAAGTTGATCTGCTAGGTAAGACGTTACCGGAACGTTGTTGCATTGCACCGTCACTGACATTGGCAATAGGACTAACTTGTGACCTTCCACCTCTTTTGATAGAAATTCTTCATCAAACATGAACTCGATGGGGAAGTTTTGCGCTTCAATCAAATCCTGCTTCTCTGCAATTGGTGGGAGCAAAATTGCAAACGCCCTTCCATTGGAATGTGCCTTAACCCAACTTTTTCCAAGAAATTCACTATAATTTCGGTCTAATCTAAAGCCGAGTTGGCCCTCACGGTCGTTGTCGAAAATACCGATTTTTGGCATGGTGACACCGGGAATGATCGAGCAAAAATGCTTTGCAAGAGTTGGAGCGCCTCCGCTACCGCCAGTAGAATTGCTGTCTGGGGTGGTATCGCAGGAAATAACTTCGCATGGCATAATCTCGCCTGGAAATACCTTTTTCCAAGCTTCTTTTATTATCATAACGTCAGTTTTTCCCTCCGTTACAATTACAGGCTTAGAAAATTTTTCGATCTCAGACTCTAATTGCTTTGCCTGGATTTCTAGCTGTGCAGTGCGGGCTTTAGCCTCCTCAGCTTCAGCTATTTTTCCTTCCATTATCTGGTGCAACTGTGACATAAGTGATATATGCCCAAGCTCTTCAGCAATAGTTAAATCATCTATCCCGCTGGCTCTTGCCCTATCTACAGGGGTAATAGTCGTATCGTCGCCAACTTTAATTGCTCGAAATAGAGAGCACCGGTTGTCATCAACCGAAATAAAGGCAGGACTATGAGTTGTAATTACAATCTGAGAATTTTTTCTATACTCGGTTGCGCAACTTTGAAACATCTGATTGGCTCTACGGTATTCCATGGAGTTTTCTGGCTCTTCAAAGCCCCAGATGTGACGCTGCTTGGACCTCTTGGCCATATAATCCAAAATAGTTGGGATCATTCTTAATCGAATTCCATCACCTAAGGCATTGATATCCATTGATGCTCCCAATTGCTCAGCATTTACAATCCTGACGGGCACGGAGCGAAAGGCATCTGGTAAGTTGGATGGTAAAGAGAAATCGATGGGCACATCGGTAGCTTTTAGAAAATCTTTTCGCAAAGATCCAGTAGTAGACTTTAAATAATTGTTAACAACCGCAAGTTCATCATTAAAGCGTTGAGCAAATTTCTCTTGTTGCTCAAATATAGAATGATGTAAATAGCTCATAATTTCAGTAAATACATCAATATCTTTGATGGCTGGAATGTAAATATACCGGTGTCGACTTAGAAAAATGTTGACTATTTGTAGCATAAAGTCTGTTGGTGGATTATGCTGTTGGTCGTTTTCTCTACCAGGACCATGAACATTGATGTCTCCCTTTGTTGCATTATCATACCAAGTCTTAGAAACTGTGAATATCGATGGTAGAGTATCTTTGAACAATTCTCCACGAGAAAATTTGACCGAAATCACTATTGAGGGTTTAGCTTTAGATTTCCGCTTTCGAAGCTCATCATCTCTCCGGATGGAAAAATCCCGCGAGAAATTGATCTTTGTCTGC
>NZ_JCACHA010000538.1:0-2051 GCF_059503625.1 Skermanella sp. | reverse complement strand
GATACTGCCCCGGCGCTCGTTCGAGCGCTGGACCGAGAGGATGCGCTGCTACTCGCAACCCTGGTCTCCCTGGACTTTGGAGATTGCCCAAAGCCTTGCGCAGACCATCGACGAAGTCATCATCCGGCACCAGCGCAAGCTTGGCGAACTCAGCGGCAAGCTGCGGGAAATCGAAGCCCTGGCAACTGAAAAGGACGGTTTGCTGGTGCAGAAGGACATGCTGATGCGGGAAGTGAATCACCGCGTTAAGAACAGCCTGCACATGATCGCAAGCCTCCTGTCGCTCCAGGGTGACGGCATCGAGGATCCGAATACCCGACGGCAGTTCGCCGACGCCCATAACAGGGTCTCGACCGTCGCCCAGCTTCATCAGCGCCTTTATCAGACCGATAAGCTTCAGAGCGTGGAGTTCGATCAGTATCTGCATGGAATGTGCAACGATCTGTCGAACTTCATGTTGTCTGAAGGAGAGGACTACATCCTTGAGGTTGAGGCCGATCCGGCGGAGTTCTCGACGGACAGAGCCATTCCTTTGGCCCTGATCGTCAACGAGCTGGTCACGAACGCCTTCAAATACGCCTATTCTCCGGGATCCGAAGGAACCATCAGGGTGTCTTTTACCCGTCAGAAGGATGGGGGATATCTCCTAGTGGTTTCAGATCGGGGAACAGGTCTGAAACCGGATTTTCAGCCCTCGCGGGGCGGACTGGGAATGACCATCGTCACGTCGCTCTGTATGCAACTGGGTGCTAGCCTCTCTTTCGGCTCTACTTCGGAAGCGGGCGGCGCAAGATTTGCCGTTTCCCTGCCACCGGCGTAACGTGTTAAAGAATATCTTTGGAACGCGCACCGCTTCCGATGGGAGTTTGATGTAATGCATCCGGCACTGCACTATCTGGTTAGCGCGGGGAGTGCCCATGGCGGCGCTTTCATCCCTCCCGCTGCCGGGTCGGGCGCGGACAGCAGGAACACTTCGGCCGACGCCAGACTCCAGATCCTGTTGGTAGAGGACGAGGCGATCTCCGCTTTGGCGCTGAAGCGGCTAGTCGCGCGGCTCGGCCACGAGGTTTGTGCCGTAACGGCCATGGCGGAGGACGCGATCCGGCTCGCCGGGGAGATCCTGCCGGACATTATTTTGATGGACATCCGTCTTGCAGGCGAAATGGACGGCATCACGGCGGCACGCGAAATCCGCGACCGCTTCGGGATCGGGTCCATCTTCATGACCGCCAACAGCGATCCCGCGACGCGCGCTCTTGCCCAGAACGCGCAGCCCCTGGGTTTCATGGCGAAGCCCTATTCTCCGATGATGGTCAAGACGACGTTAAGGCATGCCGCCGAGCAGTTGGGTCCTCAGACGCGCAACTGAAGCCTGCGCCTGTGTCATTCCGCTGCCCGTCTCTCTTGGAACAGCCCTAGCAGTCCCTCGCCGGTTGCGGCACAAACGCCGCGCTCGGTGATGAGACCGGTTACCAGCCGGGCCGGCGTCACGTCGAAAGCATAGTTGGCCACGGGGGAACCATCGGGAATCACGGTTACCGTCTCGATCCGGCCATCCGCCGTCCTGCCCGTCAGGGCCGAAACCTCCGCCCCGTCCCTCTGCTCGATCGGGATTTCCCTGACGCCGTCCGCGATCGTCCAGTCTATCGTCGGCGAGGGCAGTGCCACATAGAAGGGGATGCCGTTGTCAAAAGCGGCGAGCGCCTTCAGATATGTACCGATCTTGTTGCAGACGTCGCCGCGAGCGGTGGTCCGGTCTGTGCCGGTGATGCAGAGATCGACCTGACCGTGCTGCATCAAGTGTCCGCCGACATTGTCGACGATGATCGTATGGGGAACACCGTGCCGGTTCAGTTCCCAGGCGGTCAGGCTGGCACCCTGATTGCGCGGCCGGGTTTCGTCGACCCAGACGTGAAGGTCGATACCTTCCTCGAAGGCCTTGTAGATGGGAGCGAGAGCCGTGCCCCAATCGACGGTGGCCAGCCAGCCGGCATTGCAGTGGGTCAGGACATTGACGGTTTTGCCGGGCTTGGCATCGGCTATTCGCCGGA
>NZ_JCACHA010000537.1:0-2054 GCF_059503625.1 Skermanella sp. | reverse complement strand
CGGGGCGGCTCGGAACGATGACCCCCGTATGCGGGGCCATCGTTCCAGGGACCACCGTGTTCCGAGCCATTACTTCTGGGCCATGGCGCGGTTGGCCAGATCCTTCAATTTCTCGTCGCTCAGGAACTTGTCGTAAACAGGCTTCATGGTCTCCTGGAAGGCAGCCTTGTCGACATCCGTGACGATGGTGGCGCCGCCGGCGACGACGTCGGCCTTGGCCTTCGCCTGACGCTCGTCCCAAAGCTGGCGCATGTAGGGGACGGACTCCTTGGCCGCCTTGCGGATGGTCGCCTGCTCTTCCTTCGACAGTCCGTCCCAGATCTTCTTGGAGAACACCAGGACTTCCGGCGCCATCGAGTGCTCGGTCACGCTGTAGAACTTCGCCGCCTCGAAGTGGCGGAACGACTGGAACGAGGAGTAGTTGTTTTCCGCCGCATCGACCAGGCCCGTCTTCAGCGCTGTATAGACTTCCGCCGCCGGCATCGGCGTCGCGTTGGCGCCCATGGCGCCCAGGATCGCGACCCACAGGTCGGACTGCTGCACGCGGATCTTCATGCCCTTGACGTCGGCCGGGGAATGCACGGCCTTCTTCGCGTAGATCGAGCGCGAACCGCTGTCGTAGAACGCCAGTCCGATGAAGCCGGCCTTTTCGAACGAGGCCAGGATCTCGTCGCCGACCGGACCGTCCAGGACGGCGCGCATATGCGCTTCGTCGCGGAACAGGAACGGCATCGACGGCACCAGCGTTTCCGGAACGATGTTGTGGAAAGCGGCGGTATTGACGCGGACCATGTCCAGGCCGCCGATCTTGACCTGCTCGACCGTGTCCTTCTCCGACCCCAGCGCGCTGTCGCCGAACACCTTGATGCCGTACTTGCCGTCGGTCGCCTTCTTGACCAGCTCGCCGGCATAGACGACCGCCTTGACGGTCGGGTAATCCTTGGGATGAACGTCGGCGGAGCGGAAGTCGCGCGCGATGGCAGCGCTACCAACTGCGGAACCGAACGTCAGCGCGGTCGCCATCAGCAGGCCGGCCAGGAACTTCTTATTCACCTTCATCGGGTCATTCCTCCAGAGAATACGGACATGTCGTAGGGGTCGGGAAAAATCCCGCGCCGGCAGTCTCGTCAGGGAGGAAAAATGCTGTTTCCGCGTCCAACGGGGCCTTGCCCGTCAAGTTCCGGAAACGCTGTCGTCCTCCCCGTATACGCGGGCTCATTATCGCTGCGGCCCGTTTCGTGGTTTCAATATACTAATATATTTGTTTGCCCTGCAAGCGGAATCTTATGGCAAGCGGGCATGCTGACGCATGCTCGGACGGTGCCACATCACCGTCGAAGAGATTGAGCCAGCCGATCATCCAGCTCCCGTTAAAGAATATCGATGGTTTCCAGTGTGATTCACAATCATTATAAGATGTACTTAGAAGAATTCCTACCTTTTCATGAGAATATGGCCTTAGCTTATAAAGTTAGAGATTTTTCAGTACTTACCATTGCAATTTCCTCCTTATATTGATTCCTCACGTCATAAAATCTATTGTGATGAGACAACCAGATCGCCTTGCCATCAATCAGTTTGGTGTGAAGGGTTGTTGACAGGGCGAATCGGTTTGTGATTCAAGGGTTCCGCCTTTGATGGAGCCAGGACACGCCCGATGACCGGTATCGAACGGCTTGCGGACAGTATCAAAGCCGAGTTTGAGCAACTCCTTCCCGGACAACGCAAGACGCAGCGCGGAAAGCTGTCGCTGCTGGTGGCGACGATGCTGGACGCGCGGAGCGCTAATCTGATGGATTTGGCGGCGGCGCTGCCGCTGGAAGTCGACCGCACGGACATGCGCTATCAGTGGATCGCCCGCTTTCTTGCCAATCCGCTTGTCAATACCGACGAAATCATGGCGCCGTTCGCCCGGCAGGTTCTGGAACGCCAGGCCGGCGGCGGCAAACCGCTGGCGCTGATCCTGGACCAGTCGAAGATCTCGGATCGTCATCAGGTTCTCATGCTGGCGGTCCGGTTCGGCGAACGGGCGCTGCCGCTGGCGTGGCGGGTCG
>NZ_JCACHA010000536.1:0-2054 GCF_059503625.1 Skermanella sp. | reverse complement strand
ACCGCACGTTCCCGCGCCACACGACAGAAGAGCAAGGCTTCCATGGCGACCCGTACAGCCGCATCGAACACCACCAGCGGTTCTTCCGGGCGGACTGCCGCCCAGCCGGGCGGCCGGCCCGCCGGACGCGCGGCGCCCAGGGCCGCCAAGGCTCCCCTGCTGCCGCCTGCCTTGCGGGACTTCATCAAGCTGCGGGCCGTGGAGGTCACCGGCCTGATCCTGGCAAGCATCGGGCTGCTGCTGATCCTGGTGCTGCTGACCTACGAGCGTGGCGATCCTTCCTGGAACACCGCCGTCAATCCGGAAGCCAATCCCAAGATCGCGAACATCCTGGGCTTGCCGGGCGCCTATGTCGCCGATCTGCTGATGCAGTGGGTCGGCGTCGCCTCCTATCTGCTGGGCGGCATCGTGATGGCCTGGGGCCTGCGGATCATGAGCCACAGGGGCTTGAGCCGGCTGCCGCTGCGCGTGTTCCTGGCGATGGTTGGCGTTCTGCTGGCCTCGATCTTCTTCGCCGAGGTTCCGGCCTTTCCCGGCTGGCAGCTCACCCACGGCCATCTCGGGGGGACGGCGGGCGCCATCCTGCTGGCGGCGCTGTCCAAGCTGACCGGCGGATTGCTGGATATCCTCGACCGCTCGCTGCTGGCGATGATCGCCGGCGGCGTTTCGGCGGTCTCCGTCGTCGGCGCGCTGGACCTGTCGCTGCGCGATTGGCGCGACGGCGCCCGCGGCGTCGGCTGGGCGGTAGGGGCCGCGGGGCGCGGTGCCCGCGAGGCCGGCGGCATGGCGGGGGAGGCGGCCCGCGGCGCTTCCGACATGATCCGCGGCGCTCCCCGGTTCGGCGGCATCGCCGAGTTCATCCGGGCCCGCTGGGGAGCGGAAGACGCGGACGAGCCGGCGCCGGTGCAGCCCAGGGCGCGGGCCGGCCGGTCCGCCGAGCGGCGGGACCCGGTGCTGGGCGGCCAGGATGCCAGGACGGCGGGCGGACGGACCGTTACCGTCGCCGACCCGGACGATGCCGATGAGGGCGCCGACGAGTCCGCACCGGAGAAGGTCCGGAACGTCTCGGTGGTCACTCCGGCTCCGAAGCCGTCGCATCCGCCCCGTGGCAAGCCGGCCGAGCCGATGCTCGACCTGCTCAACCCGACCGACTACGAGCTTCCGCCGCTCGACCTGCTTCAGCTTCCCGACCCCTCGGCCAAGCCCAGCATGCTGGATGAGGACGCCCTTCAGCAGAACGCCGTCATGCTCGAAGGCGTGCTGGCCGATTTCGGCGTCCGGGGCGAGATCCAGAAGGTCCATCCAGGCCCGGTCGTCACCCTGTACGAGCTGGAGCCGGCCCCCGGCACCAAGTCGTCGCGCGTGATCGGCCTCGCCGACGATATCGCGCGCTCCATGAGCGCCGTCTCGGTCCGCGTCGCCGTGGTGCCCGGCCGCAACGTGATCGGCATCGAGCTGCCGAACGCCCGGCGCGAGGTGGTCCTGCTGCGCGAGCTGCTGTCGGCGGAGACATACGAGCGCTCCGCCGCCAAGCTGGCCCTCGTGCTCGGCAAGGATATCGGCGGCGCTCCGGTGATCGCCGATCTGGCCCGCTTCCCGCACCTGCTGGTCGCCGGCACCACCGGTTCCGGCAAGTCGGTCGCGATCAACACGATGATCCTGTCGCTACTCTACCGGCTGCCGCCGGACAAGTGCCGCTTCATCATGATCGATCCGAAGATGCTTGAGCTTTCGATCTACGAAGGCATCCCGCACCTGCTGACCCCCGTCGTGACCGACCCCAAGAAGGCCGTCGTGGCGCTGAAGTGGACGGTGCGGGAGATGGAGAACCGCTACCGCGCCATGTCCAAGCTGGGTGTCCGCAACATCGAGGGCTACAACGCGCGCCTGCGCGAAGCGCGGCAGAACGCGGAGGTGCTGACCCGCCGGGTGCAGACCGGCTTCGACCCCGACACCGGCAAGCCGATCTTCGAGGACCAGCCGATCGACCTGACCGAATTGCCCTATATCGTGGTGGTGGTCGACGAGATGGCCGACCTGATGCTGGTGGCGGG
>NZ_JCACHA010000535.1:0-2055 GCF_059503625.1 Skermanella sp. | reverse complement strand
CCGGTCGGCGCCGCCCGCGTCGCCTTCAAGAACGGCGAATACGTGCTGAACCCGCTGGTCGACGATGAAGAAGGCGATCTCGACCTGGTCGTCGCCGGCACCCGCGACGGCGTGCTGATGGTCGAGTCCGAAGCCAACGAGCTGTCCGAGGAAGTGATGCTCGGCGCCGTCATGTTCGGCCACCGCAGCTTCCAGCCCGTCATCGACGCCATCATCGAGCTGGCCGAACAGTGCGCCAAGGAGCCGTGGGACCTGCCGGCGCTGCCGTACGACGCCAACGCCATCAAGGCCAAGCTGCTCGCCACCGTCGGCGAGGACATCACGGCCGCCTATACCGAGCGGAAGAAGCAGGACCGGCACACCAAGCTGGACGCCGCCAAGAAGAAGGCGATCGAGACCCACGGCGAGGAAATCGCTCCGGAAGCGATCGCTTCCCTGTTCAAGGAGCTGGAGAGCGACGTCCTGCGCGGCGCCGTGATCGACACCGGCCGCCGGATCGATGGCCGCAGCACCACCGATATCCGCCAGATCGTCGCCGAGGTCGGCATGCTGCCGCGCGCCCACGGTTCCGCACTGTTCACCCGCGGCGAGACCCAGGCCCTCGTGGTCGCGACCCTCGGCACCAGCCAGGACGAGCAGATCATCGACGCGCTGGAAGGCGAGTACCGCGAAAGCTTCATGCTGCACTACAACTTCCCGCCCTACTCGGTCGGTGAAGCAGGCCGCGTCGGGTCGCCCGGCCGCCGCGAGATCGGTCACGGCAAGCTGGCATGGCGCGCGGTCCGTCCGCTGCTCCCCACGAAGGAGCAGTTCCCCTACACGATGCGCATCGTCTCCGAGATCACCGAGTCCAACGGCTCGTCCTCCATGGCGACCGTCTGCGGCACCTCGCTGGCGCTGATGGATGCCGGCGCTCCCCTGCCCCGCCCCGTCGCCGGCATCGCGATGGGCCTGATCAAGGAAGACCGCGGCTTTGCCGTGCTGTCCGACATCCTCGGCGACGAGGATCACCTGGGCGACATGGACTTCAAGGTCGCCGGCACCGAGAAGGGCGTCACCGCCCTCCAGATGGACATCAAGATCACCTCGATCACCGAGGAGATCATGCGGGTGGCCCTCGATCAGGCGCGCGGCGGACGGCTGCACATCCTGGGCGAGATGGCGAAGGCGATCGGCGGCGCGCGCGACGACGTCAACCAGAACGCTCCGCGCATCACGATCATCAACATCCCCAAGGAGAAGATCCGCGACGTGATCGGCTCCGGCGGCAAGGTGATCCGCGAGATCGTCGAGCAGACCGGCGCCAAGATCGACATCGAGGATGACGGCACCGTCAAGGTCGCCGCCGTCGACGGCAAGGCTGGCCAGGCCGCCATCGACTGGATCCGCGGCATCGTCGCGGAGCCGGAACTGGGCGTCGTCTACACCGGCAAGGTCGTGAAGGTCGTCGATTTCGGCGCCTTCGTGAACTTCCTGGGCTCGCGCGACGGTCTGGTCCACATCTCCGAGCTGAAGAACGAGCGCGTCGGCAAGGTCGCCGACGTGGTCAAGCAGGGCGACGAGGTCAAGGTCAAGGTCCTCGGCTTCGACGATCGCGGCAAGGTCAAGCTGTCGATGAAGATGGTCGATCAGGTCACCGGCGAAGACCTGAGCAAGAAGGCCGAAGCCGAGTAATCGAGCTTCCCGGATCGCGCCGCTTCCTCCCACGCCGGGGGGAAGCGGCGTTTTTCGTTTCAGGTCACGTACGCCTCAGACCCGGTACGCGATCCTCAGCCCGCCCCAGTGCCGCCCCTTGACCACGATGGGCGCCGAGACGTCCTTCATCAGCTCGAAGGTGCCTCCCATGTCGCGCCGGTAGGCCTGCAACAGGAACGGCTCGCGGTTGCGGCCGGCGCCTAGCCCGACCCGGTCGTTGAACATGCGCCGGTTCCTGCTGTTGGCCGCATTCCACTGGGTTTCCCCCGGCCGCTGGGGATGGCGGTACTTGGTGTTGTGGGTCGGAAAATAGCCGTTGCGGTCGGTCGCGTTGCAGAAGACCACCCTGTCCGACATCTC
>NZ_JCACHA010000534.1:0-2057 GCF_059503625.1 Skermanella sp. | reverse complement strand
AGGTCCACCTGAAGACCCTGCTGCGCAAGATCGACGTCAACAACCGCACCCAGGCAGCGATCTGGGCCATGAACAACGGCTTCACCGCCGGCGACGCGGCGGCGCCGACCCGCAATCTGCACGCGATGTCGGCCTGACCGCCGGCGATCGGTACCCGGTCAGGCCGCTTCGGACAGGGCGTATACCACCTTGGGCCGGTGCGAGAGGCACCGGTTGTCCGCCGTACACTGCGCCAGTTCGATCGCGGCGGCGGTGGCCTTGGCCACGTCCAGGAGCCTGGCATCGACCGGGAACCAGGTCTTGCGCTCGGGTTCCGCCTTGCCCCGGGCGATCTCGACGGATTGGGGAAAGATCATGCCGAAGTTGGCCGAGCGGCCGGCGAACGGAGGCAACCGGTAGCCGCCGGGCGTTTCGCGGGCGAAGACGGCCTCCAGATACCGGCTCCATGCCGACGGCACGACGACGTCGCCGATTTTGAGATCGGGATCGACGCCGCCCGCGATGCCCGAAAACACGATCCGGCCGGAATGGCTTGGGCATCCGGTCCGATGACGCAAAGCGCCATGCCCGCACGGGTTCCCAAAACAGGCCCGAGGATCGCCGATGCGGCATCGCTGCGAAGGAACATGGTCACCTTGACGTCGAAGAATGGTCGTTCAAGAGACTTTCATTCTTACATTGCCGTATCGGGTCTGCGTGCTGGAAATCGATGACGAAGACGCAGCCGTAGGCAGATTCTACTTTTGGGAGTTCCTTTGAGGTCTTGTATAACGATGCCAATGCCATGTAGGGCATTCGCTCTCCCCTTGTCCCGGTAGTAATGCTTGCCGTTAGTGGTAATTCCTTCATCAATAGACTAAATATAACCCGCTGTTGGTCTTTAAAATATTACGTTAAATCGGAATAAAAGCTGACCAGCGAAGATCGGCGCGATGGTAATGTCCTCACGGAATTGGATGCAGTAGTCAGGTCCGATTTCTCGCCTTCAGCAAATCCATGCTTCAAAATCATATAATCATGATGGTATCAGGGGGAGTATATTAAGATGAATCATGGGCCGATTCAGAGAGTTTCCGCGCCCAGGGCGCTGTCGAGGCTTTCAGCCAAGTTTCTTTGCCTGATGCTGTCCATGGGACTGGCGGGCGCCGGACAGGCTGCCGCGGGCGACGACCGGTTCTCGTGCCGGGATTTCAGAGGCTACCGGGTCATCGACCTCAACGAAAACTCATATCAGGAGACCTTCGTTTTCCGTTCCGACGAGGATGTGCTGTTCCTCGGGCCTGATTCGCCGAGACGGAAGTATCTGCGCATCGACGGCGGCCGCCACGTCGCCGTGCTGGGCGGCAGTTTCGCCCCGTCCTACGGCTACAACACGCCGACGGCGGCGATCGGGACCAAGAACCAGTCGGGGTCGATCTGGATCGAGGGAGTGTCGATCGACAACGAGGACTCCTACGGAAGCGACGGCATCGTCCTGAACGCGGCGGGCGGCAAGGCCATTCCGGCGACCGTCCTGAACACCTCCATCGTCAACGTCCAGGGCACCGAGGGCGGACGGCACGGCGACATCATCCAGCCCCAGGGCCGGATCAGCCTGCTCGACATCGAGAACCTGGTCGGCAGCACGTCGTATCAGGGGCTTTTCCTGACGCGCCAGGAAGGCGTGTCCTATGGCGGCAAGGTCGAGCGGATCAAGCTGAAGAACGTCCAGCTCGAACACCTTCCGGGCGGAGACAAGCGCTGCCTGTACCTGATCGCGGTCGGCGGCAATCAGCAGATCGAGCTGGACAACGTCTACCTGACACGCCAGCCCCATGTCTCCCACTGCTCCGGCGGCTCCTTCTTCGTGCAGAACTCCGCCAAGGTGACCGGCAGCCCCGAATACGGCGAGCCGGAGAGCGCGGAACTGTCCGGGGCCTCGGTCAGCAGCGTGTCCAGCAGCGGCGCCGGCAAGGGCAAGGTGGCCGCGGCGAGTTACCGGACGGCTTCGGGGGCGGCCTGCGGTCAGTAAAGCCCGGACGCTGCCCGCCGGTTCAAGCCGCCGGGTCCAGCCGGCG
>NZ_JCACHA010000533.1:0-2060 GCF_059503625.1 Skermanella sp. | reverse complement strand
AGCTGCCACTCGTCATTCTGTTCGAGAAGTACAGCGCCGACCAGTCTGCGAACGACGACCTCCACAATGTTGCCATTGTGGACTTCGAATGGACGGTGGTGGTTGAGCGCGCACAGCTTCGCCCGCGCTACCGAGAGGGTTTCGACGGCACTCCGTTGAACCTCTATTGGCAACCCGATCTGCGGGAGCGTGCCGAGGGAGGCGCCGATGGCTCGGCGCAGGGAAGCGCCGCGGTTGACCGTCGAGGTGTCGTTCGAGACGACGCGGACCAGTCCGCAAAGTCTAGCCGATGCCTACGAGAGCGCTGTGCCGATCACGCGCCGGCATCTGGGGACGGCCGAGCCCCGAAAGGACGGCGCGGCAACCAAGCCGCTAAATCGGAGGGCTGAGGATGCCTAACCTTCAGATCGCCCTTTACGCTAGGGTCTCGACTGATCAGCAGGCGCGCGGCAACACCGTGGACAGCCAGGTGGCCGCGCTGTGCGACCGGATCGGCGCCGACGGCGTCGCGCTCGAGGCTGAGGATGCCTTTGTCGACGAGGGGTTCAGCGGCACCACCCTGCGGCGCCCGGCTTTGGAGCGGCTGCGCGACCGGGTAGCGGGCGGTCTGGTCGACCGCATCTACGTCCTCGCTCCCGACCGCCTGGCGCGCCGCTACGCCTACCAGGTCCTGCTGATCGAGGAGTTCCGCCGGGCCGGTGCCGAGGTGGTGTTCGTCAACCGGCCAATCGGTGCCAGCCCCGAGGACGACCTCCTGCTCCAGGTCCAGGGGATGGTCGCCGAGTACGAGCGCGCCAAGATCCTGGAGCGGAGTCGGCGCGGGCGTCGCCACGCTGCCCGCTCAGGACTGATCAGCGCCATCGGTCGCGTCCCGTTCGGCTACCGTTACGTCACCAGGGACGAGGGCGGCGGGGTGGCGCGCGTTGAGGCGGTCGAGGAGGAGGCACGCTGGGTCCGGCTTCTGTTCGCCTGGATCGGCCTTGATCGCCTGAGCCTCCGCGAGGCCTGCCGCCGGCTACAGGAGGCGGGCCGGCCGACACGGACCGGGCTGGCGCGCTGGGATCCGACCACGGTCGCGCTGATGCTGCGCAATACCGCCTACGTCGGACGCGCCGTCTTCGGCCGCTCGCGCCATGTCGAGGCACAGCCGCCCCTGCGCCCCCGTAAGGGTCATCCCCATCCCTCGAAGGCGATCTCCCGGGTACCCGTGCCGCGCGAGGAATGGATCGAGATCCCAGTCCCCGCCCTGGTCGATGCGGCGGTGTTCGACGCGGCGCAGGCCCAACTCGAGACCAACCGCCGCCACCGGCGTGAACGCCGCCGCCGGCCCGGCTGGCTGCTGCAGGGCCTGGTGGTGTGCCGGCGCTGCGGGTACGGCTTCTACGGTAAGATGGCACGCGGTCTGGTCGGGAAGCAGCGCCCGGCCGACTACGGCTATTACCGCTGCCCCGGAACCGACGCCCATCGCTTCGCCGGGACGGCCGTGTGCGACAACCGGTCGGTCCGCAGCGACCGGCTGGAACGGGCGGTCTGGGACGAGATCCGGGCGGTTCTTGAAGATCCCCGGCGGCTTGCCGCCGAGTACGAACGCCGTCTCGCCGTGAGCCGGGGAAGTTCGCACGGCGCGGAGGCGGTGGCGGCGCTCGAGCGCCAGATCGCGGCCGTGCGCCGGGGTATCGGACGGCTGATCGACAGCTACGCCGAGCTGAGAATTGAGCGGGACGAGTTCGAGCCGCGGGTCGGCGGCATGAGGGAGCGCCTCGCCCAACTGGAGGGTGAGCGGGAGCGGCTGGTGGCCGATGCCGAGATAGAGCGCAGCCTGGCGCTGGTGATCGGCCGCGTCGAGGATTTTGCCGACCGGGTCCACGGGGCCTTGGATGAGATCGACTGGGATGGCACGCGCGAGATCATCCGCGCAATGGTTCGGCGGGTTGAGGTCGACGGTGACCACGTTCACGTCGTCTTCCGCGTGCCGGCTCTGCCACCGCCTAAAGCCGATGACCAGCCCTTTGATCCGGCGATGCCGGCTCGAGGCGATTGGCAACATTGTGGAGGTCATC
>NZ_JCACHA010000532.1:22236-25303 GCF_059503625.1 Skermanella sp. | reverse complement strand
AGCGCGGCTTGTTCAGATCGGCCAATCCGGATCGGCCATGATCAGCCCCATGTCGCGACTGAAGATCAGGCGCGCCAGAACGGCTTGCTGGCTTCGGACTGGGCTTCCAGATCGCTCAGGCCGATGTCGCGCAGCATGTGCGCGTCGAGTTCCATCAGCTCGCGACGGCTGACGATACGATACTTCCAGGTCTTCAGGGTGTCGGTCAACCGCTGGATAAGATCAGCGGAAGAGTCGGCCGAACGTCGACCGGCATAACCGGGCGTGCGAACTGCCAGTGCCATGATGTGAGTCCTCAATAAAAACGGCCGGCGTGTCTCGCCGGCCTTCCGTTCTTTCGTGATCGGAATATGGGGTTTTGCTGCACCTGCGAGAAGTGCGCCTTCTACATGGTTGACATGATTTGGCGCCATGGCTGGCCTAGGAACATTCGCCGACGCCCTATTACTTCAGGCTCGGTCAACTTAGAACCGGCGCCATCCGTTCCATTGCAACTTTCAGCCTCGCGGGCGAGCTGGCGAAGCAGAGGCGGAGATAGCCTTCGCCGCCCTCGCCGAAAGCGGCGCCGGGCGCCAGACCGACCTGGGCTTCGTCGACGATGCGCTTGGCGAGCGTCAGGCTGTCGGAGGCCCCCTCCACCGAGAAGAAGGCGTAGAAGGCGGCGTCGGGACGCTGGACCTTGACGCGGGGCAGCGACTCGAGCACGCCGCAGACGATGTCCCGGCCGGTCCTGCACCGCTCGACCATATCGGCCAGAAAGCCGTCACCCTGTTCCAGCGCGGCGATGCCGGCCTTCTGGACGAAGCCGGGGACACCGGAATTGTTGAACTGGACCATCTTCTCGTAGACCGGCCCGAACGACGGCGGGGACACGACCCAGCCCAGCCGCCAGCCGGTCATCGCCCAGTTCTTGGAGAAGCTGTTGATGACCAGCAGCCGGTCTTCCGGTTCGGACACGTCCAGGAAGGACGGCGCGCGGCTGCCGTCGTAGACCATACGGGAATAAACCTCGTCGGACATCACCCAAAGGCCGCGCTCGCGCGCGAACTCCATCACGCGGCGCATGTCGTCGGTGCCCATCGTCCAGCCGGTCGGATTGCAGGGCGAGTTGATGAAGATCATCTTCGTCCTCGACCCGCAGGCGTCGAACAGGCGGTCGAGATCCAGGGTCCAGCCGGCGTTCCCCAGCGACAGCGGCACCTGCCGGACGACGCCGCCCATGATCTCGATACTCGCGAAGACGTTGGGCCAGACGGGGGAAACGATGACGACCTCGTCGCCCGGATCGATCAGGCTTTGGATCGACAGCGAGATCGCGGTCATGCCCGATCCGGTGACGGTGATCCGGTCGGCGTCCACCGGCATGCCGTAGGTCCGCCGGTGATAGGCCGCCAGGGCATCGCGCAGTTCCGGCAGGCCGCGTTGCCAGGTGTAGAAGACATGGCCTTCGCGCATCGCCTGATTGGCGGCATCCATTACGAAGTCCGGAGTCGGGACGTCTCCCTCGCCGAACCAGAGCGGGATCATCCCATCGCGCCCCCTGCCGTATCTGGCAATCTCGTCGATCAGGCTATGGGGAAGAGCGTCGATCGAGGGACGGATGCCGGGACCTTGGGACATGGAGGAATGGCCACGAATTTAGTTGAGTGAGGCAACCGTCATACCCTGGGCTGCTTTGTTTGTATAGCGCCCGAACCCATGAATTCCTCTCATGCCGATATGAGAAAGCTTTGTTTGAAGAAGAGAGGCAGGTACGTAAGGCTGGGGGCCGGACGCATAGGGAGAAAAAGGCGATGAGCGATCCCCAAGGGGACAAGGTCCATCAGGGCGGCTGCCTGTGCGGCGCGGTCCGGTACAGGGCGACGGGTATGCCCAAAGACACCAACATCTGCTACTGCACCCAATGCCAGCGCCAGAGCGGAGCACCGATGCCGGCCTTCGCCAACTTCGATCGGGACAAGTTCGAACTCGTGAAGGGCGAGCCGGGAAGCTACCGGGCTTCCGGCACCGCGTCCCGGCAGTTCTGCCCGAACTGCGGTTCCTGGCTGTTCTGGATGCAGGACGGCGGAACGCGCATCTCGATCACCTTGGGAAGCTTCGACGATCCTTCCGACTTCCCGGCGCCGGACTACGAGATCTGGACCGAACACCGGATCAAGTGGCTGGGTAACATACCCGGCGCTGCCTCGTATCCGGGCGACAATTGAATCTCTCACCGTTTCGGCAATAAAAAACCGGCGGCGGAATGATTCCGCCGCCGGTACGTTTAACGCCCCCACACTGCTTCAGCTTGCCGCAGCCTGAGTCTGCGTCGCTGTCGCCGCGTTCTGCGTCGTAGTGTTGTGGGGCGGAGGCTCCTGATCGACCACCGTGGTCCGGGCCGCCGCAGTCTGAGACGTCGCCGGCTCCACCGGCGGAGGAGCCGGCGGAAGGCGGTTCGGCTCGTCGATCTGGACCGCGATGCTCGGGGTCTTCCACTGCATGCTGTCGAAGGCGCCGCAATGTCCGCAGTTGCTGCGCCATGACTTGGACGGCGTTCCGCATTCCTTGCAGATCCAGATCGGATCCGGCTCGGCATTGGCGGCCTTGGCCAGCCAGTCGCGGGCGGCCGCGATGTCGCCGTGCTCCGCCTCGGCCAGCTCCGCCAGCATGCGGTAGACCCGGTCGCTCTGGCGCTGGGCCAGCGCCTTGCTCAGGTGGTTGCGTGCCTCGCCCCACAGCTTGGCGTTCATGGAAATGCGGGCGAGCGCTATGTGGCCGTCGATGTTGTCGGGTGCCAGCGACTGAAGCCGCTCGAACCGCTTGACCTGGGCCAGCGGATCGGTGTCCTGGCTGATGTCGCGATAGGCGTCCGCCAGTTCCGGATGCGGCCGGGTGGTCCAGGCCTTCTCGATGACCTTTGTGGCCTTCCTGTGCTTGCCCGTGCGGGCCAGCAGACGCGCCAGCCGGGAGGCGGCCGGCGGGAAGGCCGGTTCCAGCTTGGCGGCCGCCGCCGCGTGGCTTAGGGCGGCATCGTGCTGGCCTTCGAGTTCCGCCTCGTAGCTGCGCTCCAGCAGCAATGCCGCGC
>NZ_JCACHA010000532.1:11276-22226 GCF_059503625.1 Skermanella sp. | reverse complement strand
TGGTGGCGGCCCGCTTCGGAGGAGATGGCGCCGGCCTTGACGGCGTCCTGAAGCGTCTGCTCCGCCCTGCCCCACTGGGCGGCGCGGGTCTCCAGATCGAACAGCGTCGTCAGGACCCACGGGGTCTGCGGCTGAAGCGACTTGGCGCGGCGGGCGAGTTGCAGCGCCTGCGACTGGTTGCCTTCCCGGATCGACTGGGTCAGCAGGCCGCGCACGCCGAGGAAGGCGGTTTCCGGCATGTCCAGCATGGTGTGGAAATACCGCTCCGCCGCCTTCTCGTCGCCGTTGAGCTGTGCCGCCTGGGCCGACAGCAGCATGGTCAGCGGCGGGTCGCGCAGCATGGTATCGGCCTCGCGGGCATAGCGGCGGGCGCCGGCGGCGTCGCCGGCCGCAACCGCGACCATGCCGCGGGTCAGGGCGCGGTAGCCGCGATCCCGCTTGCGGACGCTGCGGGCGCGGCCGAAGGCGCCAGGAGCGCTCCGGATGCCCCGCCACAGCCGATAGGCGATGGCCGCGATCCCGATCAGGACCACGACCACCAGCAGGAGCATGGCGAACGAGGTGTTGATGACGTAGCCCAGCCAGTCGATCGTGACGGCGCCGGGATGTTCTACGAGGTAGATGGCGATCGCTACCACGATCGCCAGCTTGATAAGGAACCAGATGGCGCGTGTCATTACTGGGTGCCTCCGGGCGAACCCGCGAGGCGGGCGATGGCCTGGCCGGTCAGCAGGGCGCCGGCGTTGTTGGCGGCGAGGCGGGCCTTGGCATCCTCGATCCAGGGCTTGGCGACGCCGGCCGGCTCACCGGTCAGCGTTTCCAGTTCCTTGACGGCTTCGTCGAGACGGCCGGCCTTCATGTACTGCTCGGCCCGCGCGGTGACGGCGTCGGCGCCGCTGCCCTGGATGTCGCCCGCCGTGCGGCGGACGCTGACCAGGGACGATGCGGTCGAAATCGCCTTGTCCCACCACTGGCCGGCTTGGCCGGTCGCAATCACGCCGGCGCGGACGATCTCGCCCGCCACGTCGGAGAACTGCTGGCTCAGCTGGGTCTCGGTCGGGATGCCGTCTGCGGCGTAGGGCTCGATCTCCTTGAGCGCACCGACCACCTGCGGATCCTGAAGGTTGACCGCACGCACCGCCGACAGCTCGCCGCTGAACGGCCTGGAGCTTTGCAGGGCCGCGCGAAGCTGGCCCGCCGCCAGGACCAGCGCCTGCGCCTTGCTCTCCTCCGCCTGCCGGAGGGTCAGCGTCTCAGCGACCTTGGCGGAGCGGTTGGAGGTTTCGGTGACTTCCTGGGCAAGGCGGTTGGCTTCCTGCTCCAGTCCCGTGACCGACTGGCTCAGGCGGCTGATCGCCTGTCCCTGCTGGTCGATCGTGCCGAGACGGCCTTCCAGCCCCTGGATGCGTTCGCGGATCTGGGCCAGCGCCAGAAGCTGCTGTTCAAGCGGAACGACGCGGGCGTCGAGCGCCTGCTGGTCGAGGCCCGGACGCGGCTGGGGCCGCTGCTCCAGAGCGCCGAGGCGGCTGGCGAGCTGCTGCACCTGGGCCTGGACGATCTGCTCGACCTGACCTTCGTCGAGACCGCCGGCGGCTTCGGACGCTGCCGGGGCCGCATCGCCGGATGCCGGCGGCTGGCCCTGGTTCTGCTGGCCCTGGCTCTGCTGAACCGCGCTGAGCTGCTGCTCGAGCTGGGCGATCCGGTCGCTGAGCGGGGCAGTGTCGCTGCCGCGCGAGGCGAGCTGTTGAACGCGCTGCTCCAGTGCGGTCACCTGACCCGGCAGATTGCTGCCGGTCTGCGGCGGCCAGACCTGCGGGATCACCTTGGGACCCCAGACCGGCGCCGTCACGGCGGCGCCGGAACCCAGCAGCGCCAGCAGGATCGCGAAGGTCGCCAATCCCTTGCCGCCGCCCGAGGCCCGGGCCGGCTCGGGGGTGTAGACGGGCTCCGAAGCTGTAGAGGACATGGGCTCTGACGCGGTCTCGGTTGAAGAGGCGGCGGGCTGTTCGTAGCTGCGGGGCGACGTCCAGGGCGTGCCGGATGCGCTGCCCGCGACGGGCTCGACAGGCTGCTCCGGCTCCAGGGAAGTCGGGCTTGGGGTCGTCGGGGTCTCTGTGCCGGAGACGATGATCGTCGACGACGACTCCTCGGTGGACCGCTCGTCCGCAGGGGCGGCGGCATCGAGTTCCGCCTGGTCCAGCGTCACGTTGTGGCGCTTCGCGGCGGCGAGCAGGTCCGGGTGACGGTTGCTCGGAATGGCGCCGCGCTTCTTCCAGCCCTGGACGGTGGTCACCGGCATGTTGAGCTTGTGGGCCATCGGGCGGATGCCGCCGAACTTTTCGATGATCCGCTCCGCGGCGGTACCGTTCGGGTTGGCGCCGTCGGAGGACTCCGGCACGGTCGGATCGTTATCCGATTGATCGGGGGGACGGGGACTCATGAGCGGCCTTCTCGTATTCCCTGGGGGCGTTTATCGTTGGTCTGTTTTTGGCTGACTGTTCGGAGGGACTGGTTTGCGGGACTGGTTCGCAGGATCGGACTGGTTTTCTTCGGGTGAGCCTTCTTCACGATGGGGGCAGGTGCCGGACGAGGAGCGGCAGATCAAGCAGCGAATCCTGATCGGGCTGCGCCGCCACCTGAATATCTTGCCATCTCACCGTACGCACTGCCGTACCTACCGCCTCGCTGAGGCATAACGCCACGACTCCGCCGAGACGCTCGGCCAATCCCGAGTTCTGAACAACCTTAACAAAGCTTTGCGCCGTCCGGGGAGAGAAAAACAGGACTGCGCCGATTGTACCGGCGTACAGAGCCTCCCTCGCCGGCGGATCGAACTCCGTCACCGGGTCGGCGGCGTACAGCACCTGACGCTCAAGCCGGAAGCCGGCGCTGCCGAGATCGCCGGCCAAGTCTCCGGCGACGGCGCTTCCCGCCGCGTGGAACAGACGGCCGGCGGCCGGGTCGAGCCGGGCCTTCACCAGACGCGCCAGACTTTCCACATCGCCGTGAGCGCTTTCGACCTGGATGAAGCCTTCGTCGCGCGCCGCGCGAGCCGTGGCGTCGCCAACGGCCAGTGCTGGCAGATCCCTGGCCTTCGTACGCGCTGCGGTAGCCCGTACGCCATTTGCGCTTGTGAAAAGCAGCGCCTGTACGCCATCGAGATCGAGCGGCGGCCCTTCCAGCATCCGGATTTCCAGCATCGGCTGGATCATGACCGGAAATCCGCGCCGGTCGAGTTCGGCCGCCAAAGCCTCCGCATCGTCGCGCGGCCGGGTGACGAGGATGCGGGGAGGCGACCCGGTCACGGCGACGATCCGGTCACGGAACGAAGAAGTCCGGCGGCATCAGGCTCTTCAGCTCCTCGCCGGCGTCGCGGCCCAGAGCCTCGGCGTCCGATGCGCGTCCACTCCGGTCCGTGCGCAGCACGCGACTGCCCGCGGGGTCGGCAACCAGCGCCTCCAGCGTCAGGGCGCCGGTACCGTCGAGCTGGGCCAGTGCGGCGATGGGAGTGCGGCAGGAACCGTCGAGCGCCGCCAGGAGCGCCCGCTCGGCCGCGACGCGGATGAAGGTTTCCTCGCAGTTCAATGCAACCAGCAGGCCGTTGGTGTAGTCGTCGCCGGCCCGCGTCTCGATCCCGATGGCGCCTTGGGCGACCGCCGGCAGCATGATGTCGGTTTCCAGGACGGCGGTGATGCGGTCGGTCATGTCGAGACGGCGCAGCCCGGCAAGCGCCAGCATCGTGGCATCCACCTCGCCCGCCGCCAGCTTGCGCAGGCGGGTTTCGACATTGCCGCGGATCGGCACGACCTTCAGGTCGGGGCGGCGGGACAGCACCTGGGCCTGCCGGCGCAGGCTGGCGGTGCCGACGACGGCTCCTTCCGGCAGATCGTCCAGATGCCCGGCGATCTCGGAGAAGAACGCGTCGCGCGGGTCCTCGCGCGGCAGGAGACAGCGGATCTCCAGCCCGTCGGGCAGCCATGTCGGCACGTCCTTCATGGAATGGACCGCCAGATCGATCGAGCCGGCGGTCAGCGCCTCCTCGATCTCCTTGGTGAACAGCCCTTTGCCGCCCGCCTCCATGAGGGTACGGTCCTGGATGCGGTCACCGGTCGTCTTGATCACGACGATCTCGATGGCGTCGGGCGCCGCCAGGGCGGCGTGAGCCGCCGCCAGCCGTGCGCGGGTCTGGTGGGCTTGCGCCAGCGCCAGCGGGCTGCCGCGCGTGCCGATTCTCAAAGGGTTGCTCATGTACTTTCTTTAGGACGTTATGGGACGCACGGGAAGTCCCCACATGCGTATTTGAGGCGCATGCGGAAAGCCCGTTGGTATAAGCGCTTTTAGGCTATATGTCTCGCTATCGTATTGGTGCGGCGCAGCTAGGGCATCTGGTCAGGGACAGTCGATGATAACGGAGC
Source organism: Skermanella sp. (assembly GCF_059503625.1). Taxonomy (NCBI): domain Bacteria; kingdom Pseudomonadati; phylum Pseudomonadota; class Alphaproteobacteria; order Rhodospirillales; family Azospirillaceae; genus Skermanella; species Skermanella sp. The sequence continues at coordinate 17,811 of NZ_JCACHA010000532.1, read as the reverse complement.
GACGGCAGGTAATCTTCTCGAACGAGGCGGTGAAGGAAGCTGTCCGCCTGTTCGCCAGCCTCCACCCGGACAAGATGCCGCACGGACAGATCCGGCGAGTCTGGACCGTTTCGGAACCGGAACTTCAACTTGCAGTGCAGGTCGAACAGGCGGGGGCGCGCCAGCTTATCGAGGCCATCTTCACCTAGGGCGAGATCGCAGCGTTCCTGATCCTGTTCTGCCGCAAGAACAAGGTGCCCCTGCCACGCAACGCCGACAAATTCCTGGAACTGGAGAACGGGTGCCTGTCGCTGGTCATCACCAAGCAGATCCTGACCGAGAACCTTTCGTCGACAAGATCCTCCGACTGACATGATTATCCACCGACAAGACAATCTACTGACATGATCATCCTGGGCATCGAAACGAGCTGCGACGAGACGGCAGCCGCCGTGGTCACCGACCGGCGGGAGATCCTGGCCGACGTCGTGCTGTCGCAGCTCTCCGACCACCGTCCCTATGGCGGCGTCGTCCCTGAGATCGCGGCGCGTGCCCATCTGGAACATCTCGACGGCCTGATCGCGCGCGCGATGTCCGATGCGGGCCTGAGCTTCGATCAGTTGGACGGCGTGGCAGCTACCGGTGGACCGGGCCTGATCGGCGGCGTGATCGTCGGCGTCATGACGGCCAAGGCGATCGCCGCCGTGCGCGGCCTCCCCTTCGTCGCCGTCAACCACCTGGAAGGCCATGCGCTGACCGCCCGGCTGACCGACCCGTCGCCGGAGGGACTGGCGTTCCCGTATCTCCTGCTGCTGGTGTCGGGCGGCCACTGCCAGCTTCTGGCGGTGGAAGGCGTCGGCATGTATCGCCGGCTCGGCACTACGATCGACGACGCGGTCGGCGAAGCGTTCGACAAGGCGGCCAAGCTGATGGGCCTGGGCTATCCCGGCGGGCCGTTGCTGGAGAAGGCCGCGGAGGGCGGCGATCCCGGGCGCTTCGAGCTGCCGCGCCCGATGAAGGGACGGCCGGGCTGCGACTTCTCCTTCTCCGGCCTCAAGACGGCGGTCCGCAACCGGCTGGACGAGCTGCCGCCCGGACCGTTCGACCCGGTCGATATCCGCGATCTGGCCGCCGGCTTCCAGGCCGCCGTCGGCGACGTGATGGTCGACCGCTGCACCCGCGCCATCGCCCGGTTCCGCGCCGAGCACCCCGAGGGCAATACGCTGGTGGTGGCGGGGGGAGTCGCCGCCAACAAGTACCTGCGCGCGCGGCTGACGGCGCTGACGGAGAAGCTGGGCTTCCGCTTTCAGGCTCCGCCGCTGAAGCTGTGTACCGACAACGCCGCGATGATCGCCTGGGCCGGCGTCGAACGCCTGCAACTCGGCCAGACCGACACTCTGGACTTTGCCCCCCGCCCCCGCTGGCCGCTCGACCCGACCGCGAAGAAACCGGCGGGCAAGGGGGCCAAGGGGTAGAAAATTTACAGGCCGCTGCGGCTCGGGAGCCGGTAAACTTCTGAATCGTTGCGTTTACCAATCAGGTGGATTGAAACCGTCAACTCGTCAAACTCATAAATGATCCTGAACTCTCCGGCATCAGCACGGCGATATGGGTAGCCACGGAGCATGCTTGAGTCGTGTGGTTCAGGATTTTCCTTAAGCTCGGCAAGTTTGCCAGCCAGCTGCTTTGCTTGTTTTGCCTGCAAATTGCTTAGGAACTTCGCAGCCTGCCTGGATAGTTCAATGGCTCGCATTCAGAAGCCGCTGAAGTAGAGCTTCAGACTCAGCTTGCCCTATGGAACCCTCTTCCTCTGCCTCACGCGCTCTTCTGCCCCACCATTCGTCCTCAAGCGCCTCCAGTCGGCGAAACGCCGTCATGGATAAAACGACTGCAACCTGATTGCCGTCCTGCTCGATGGCAATCGGCTCCTGCCCAACATCATCGAGGACGCGGTGGAAATCGCGTTGAAGATCCTGCGCTGCTACCGTCTTCATGGGAACTCCCCTGCATTCCTCACCATTTCGGTGAGTTGCATGGATATATGAAAGTGGATTCTGTCAGTTTCGCGGTTTAGGCCAGCAGCGAAACACAACGGTCCACCCTTTCCCTCGCCAACCCGGTTGCCATCCCGGGACGGCTCGCTTAATGAAGGCGTGATCCGCGAGACGAGGAAACCTGTCATGACCGCTGCCGATGTTGTCCCCTTCGCCCGCGTCGGCGTGATCGGCGCGGGTGCGTGGGGGACCGCCATCGCCCTGGCGGCATTGCGCGCCGGGCGCGAGACCGTGCTTTGGGCGCGGAACCCGGATGCGGTCGAGGCGATGAGGCGGGAGCGGGAGAATATCCGCTATCTGCCGGGCGTTCCGCTGCCGCCGGCGCTGGACCTCACCGCCGACCTGGGCGAGATAGCGAAGGCGGACGCGATCATGCTGGTGACGCCGGCGCAGCACCTGCGGACCGCCTGCGCCAAACTGGAGCCGCTGCTGCGGCCCGGCACTCCGGTCGTGCTGTGCGCCAAGGGGATCGAGCTTTCGACCGGCTGCCTGATGAGCGAGGCGGCGGAGACGTCCCTGCCCGCCTCGCCGGTCGGCGTGCTGTCCGGCCCGACTTTCGCGGCGGAAGTCGCCAAGGGCCTGCCGACGGCGGTGACACTGGCGATCCGGGACCAGGAACTGGGCGCCCGGATCGTCGAGACCCTCGGCAGCCGGTCGTTCCGGCCCTATCTGTCCGACGACATCATGGGCGCTCAGGTCGGCGGCGCCGTGAAGAACGTGCTGGCGATCGCCTGCGGCATCATCCTGGGCCGCCGACTCGGCGACAACGCCCGCGCCGCCCTGATCACGCGCGGGCTGGCGGAGATTTCCCGGCTTGGGCTGGCGCTGGGCGCCCGGCCCGAAACGCTGATGGGGCTATCCGGCCTTGGCGACCTGACGCTGACCTGCACCAGTCTCCAGTCGCGCAACACGTCGCTGGGAACGGCGCTCGGCGAAGGCCGCACCCTGTCGGAAGTAATGGGCGAACGGCATTCGGTCGCGGAGGGCGTCCACACATCAGCGGCATTGGGAGAACTGGCCCGCCGCCATGGCGTGGAGATGCCGATCTGCCGCGCGGTGGACGCCATCCTCAACCGGAATGCCGATATCGACGAAACCATCGCATCGCTGATGGCCCGGCCGTTTCGCATCGAAGGCCGCTGATGTTATGAGTCGTTGATGTTAACAGTAGTTTCAGACGCAACAGGAACCTGGGAGGAATAACGATGCTCTACGTGATCACCTGCACCGACAAGGCCGGCAGCGGCGACATCCGTGCGGCCAACCGCACTGCCCATCTGGCCTATCTGGAAAGCTTCGGCGACAAGATCTTCGCCGCCGGCCCGACCCTGACCGACGACGGCAGCGCCATGACCGGCAGCGTGCTGATCGTCGATTTCGACGACAGTGCCGCGGCCCAGCGCTTCACGACGGACGATCCTTATGCCAAGGCCGGTCTGTTCGAAAGCGTAACGATACGCCCGTGGCGCAAGGTCCTGCCGAAGTCCTGACCTTTCCCGTCTGAACGAACCTGTATAGAGACCTCTATCCCAAGGCGGCGGCGATGGCGTACTGGCTGGTAAAATCCGAGCCCTTCAAATACTCGTGGGACCGGATGGTCGCGGACGGCGTCACCCATTGGGACGGCGTCCGGAACCACCAGGCGTCCAACAACCTCAAGGCCATGCGTCTTGGCGATCGGGCATTCTTCTACCATTCCAACGAAGGGTTGGAGATCGTCGGCGTCGTCGAAGTGGCGAGGGAGTACTATCCGGACCCCAGCGACGAGAAAGGCCGCTTCGGCATGGTCGATGTCCGGGCGGTCGCTCCCGTCGTGACTCCGGTCACCCTGAAGCAGATCAAGACCGATCCGGAGTTGGCCGACATGGCCCTGATCCGGCAATCTCGCCTGTCGGTTTGCCCGGTCACCGAAGCCCAATGGAGCCATATCTGCCGGCTTGCCGGCCTTGCCGAGGACGTCGATGGCGGTTGCGCTTTGTCTGCTTGAGGAAATTCCCGACGGCACCGGACGCGGCTTCACGCTGAAGTCCGGTATCGGGAAGTCTCCGGACAGCCTGGATATCCTGATCGTGCGATCGGGGAGCCGGGCGTTCGGCTACGTCAATTCCTGCCCGCACGCGCGGTCGCCGCTGGATTGGACGCCCGACCGCTTCATGAGCCGAAACGGACGGCATATCCAATGCGCCACCCACGGCGCCTTGTTCGAGATCGAGACGGGTCGCTGCGTCAGCGGTCCGTGTGTCGGCAAGCACCTGACACCGGTATCGCTCACCGTGACCGGCGACGGTGTCGTAACGGCGCGGGATTGACGCCCGTCAGGAAGCGCTCGTCAGGAAGCGCCCGTGATGCTGGCGCCGCAGTCGCGGGCGCTGTGGACCACCCGGCGGGCGACCGCCCGCAACTCGGCCGCGGCGGTGGCGTAGCCATGGCCGTCACGCGGCAGCGCCCGAAGCACGGCGTCGATCGTCATCAGGCTGGTCTGGTTGCTGATCTGGCTGAGGCGGCGGATCTCGCCCGTCAGGCTATCCGTCCCACCGTCCGCACCGACATCGCTCGTCATGGCCTTGTCCCGCGCTGATTGCAAAAATCCTGGCTGACACGAGAATATGCAGCCTTGACTTAACGGCTGGTAAATGTTGCGGAACCGGAACGTTACCTTTCGCCGGTTCGGCATTGGTCCGATGCACACCTCCTTGCGACTAATTGTCCACGTCGCCACTGCAAGCCGGAGAGAATGCTGCTGTCCCGGCTGCCTTGCCATCTTCCAAGTGGAATGACCACTTCGCCATCGAATTGCTCAAATCCTCGTTGTGGAAGAGTGGCTTCCTGAAATATTTGTATAAATGATCGAAATATTCGGCTTATTTTACTTTTCCAGTAGGCGCGCAGAACGACATCTACGCTCAATATCTCTAGCTACCTGCAAGTTCCTGCCGGAATGGATTGTATGCCTCAGACATTATGTCATAGTTGACATGAACCCGGCATGCGGGAGCTTGGCCAGCCGAATACAGTCGATTACTGCCAGGGACCGGCATCCCGATGGAAATCCGGTCGCCGGTGACGATCCTCGGAATATGCTGTTGAGGTAGATCAATGCGTAAGGATGTCCCCGCGCGCGATATGACGGGAGGCGGATTTCCACAGCCGGCATGGCCTGCGCGACACATGCCCTCCACCACCCGAACGGCTTGTTAAAGCTGCGCCGCTGTGGCTAATCTTCCGCAGACCGAGAGAGGTTACCGGATCGATTATTCCAAGATCGGCCGTCAACTGTAACCAGAACGAACCGGGGGAACCGCGAGCCAATGAACACAACGCCCAATACGACTCCGAGCAGCTTCCCGCCTCCCGAATCAGTCGCGAAGTCGGCCTGGGTCGATGCCGCAGGCTACGCCCGGATGTACGAGCAGTCGATCAAGGACCCGGAAGCATTCTGGGGCGAGCAGGGCAAGCGCCTGGACTGGATTCGCCCCTACTCCAAAGTCAAGGACGTCAGCTTCACCGGCGACGTCCATATCCGCTGGTTCTATGACGGCACGCTCAACGTCAGCGCCAACTGCATCGACCGCCATCTGGCCGACAAGGCCGACCAGACCGCGATCATCTGGGAAGGCGACAACCCGGCCGAAAGCCGCCACATCACCTATCGCGAGCTTCACGAGCAGGTCTGCCGGCTGGCCAACGTCCTGAAGGCGAAGGGCGTCAAGAAGGGCGACCGGGTCACCATCTACCTGCCGATGATCCCGGAAGCGGCCTATGCGATGCTGGCCTGCGCCCGCGTCGGCGCCATCCACTCCATCGTCTTCGGCGGCTTCTCGCCGGACAGCCTGCGCGACCGCCTCGTCGACTGCGACAGCCACCTGCTGATCACCGCCGACGAAGGCCTGCGCGGCGGCCGCAAGGTCCCGTTGAAGAAGAACGCCGACGAGGCGCTGAAGCAGTCTCCCTGCGTCAAGACCCAGATCGTCGTCCGCCGCACCGGCGGCGCCGTGGAATGGACCGAGGGCCGCGACTTCTGGTACGACGAGGAGATCGCCAAGGTCTCGGCCGAGAACACTCCGGACGAGATGAACGCGGAAGACCCGCTGTTCATCCTCTATACCTCCGGTTCGACCGGCAAGCCCAAGGGCGTGCTGCACACCACCGGCGGCTATCTGGTCTACGCGTCGATGACCCACCAGTACGTCTTCGATTACAAGCCGGGCGAGGTTTACTGGTGCACGGCCGACGTGGGCTGGGTCACCGGTCACTCCTACATCGTCTACGGTCCGCTGGCCAACGGCGCCACGACGCTGATGTTCGAGGGCATCCCGAACTATCCGTCGGTATCGCGCTTCTGGGAAGTGGTCGACAAGCACAACGTCTCGATCTTCTACACGGCTCCGACCGCCATCCGCTCGCTGATGCGCGAGGGCGAAGGTCCCGTCAAGAAGACGAGCCGCAAGTCGCTGCGCATCCTGGGCTCGGTCGGCGAGCCGATCAACCCGGAAGCCTGGCTG
>NZ_JCACHA010000532.1:0-11266 GCF_059503625.1 Skermanella sp. | reverse complement strand
GCTGTGGTACAACAGCGTGGTCGGCGAAGGCCGCTGCCCGATCGTGGACACCTTCTGGCAGACGGAAACCGGCGGCATCCTGATCAGCCCGCTGCCCGGCGCCACCACCGCCAAGCCCGGTTCGGCCACCCTGCCGTTCTTCGGCGTGCAGCCGGTCGTGGTCGATAACGACGGCAAGTTGCTGGAAGGTCCGACCGAAGGCAACCTGTGCATGGCCGATAGCTGGCCCGGCCAGATGCGTTCGGTTTTCGGCGATCATGCCCGGTTCGTCCAGACCTACTTCGCAACTTTCGAAGGCAAGTACTTCACGGGCGACGGCTGCCGCCGTGACGAGGACGGCTACTACTGGATCACCGGCCGCGTCGACGACGTCATCAACGTGTCCGGTCACCGGATGGGCACCGCCGAGATCGAAAGCGCGCTGGTCGCCCACCCGAAGGTCGCCGAGGCCGCCGTGGTCGGTTACCCGCACGACCTCAAGGGCCAGGGCATCTACGCCTATGTGACGCTCAACACCGGCATCGATCCGACGGAAGAGCTGCGCAAGGAGCTGGTGACCTGGGTCCGCAAGGAAATCGGCCCGATCGCCTCGCCGGACCTGATCCAGTGGGCTCCAGGATTGCCGAAGACCCGCTCCGGCAAGATCATGCGCCGCATCCTGCGCAAGATCGCCGCGAACGAGCACGACGCCCTGGGCGACACCTCCACGCTGGCCGATCCCGGCGTGGTGAACGATCTGGTCGATAGCCGCATGAACCGCGGCTGATCCGTCGCGGAGACCGAAATTGGAGAAGGGGAGCCGCTGGGCTCCCCTTTTTCGTTCCGGATGCGGCGGAGGGGATTGTCGTTACGATAAAGCTTTCAAGGAAAGCAATTCTGCCAGCATGGGCCGTCTGTCCTTCGTGAGCGGACGATGTGCCAAGATCGAGCGACTATGCCGCTTAGATATGGTAGCTGTGTGGTAACTGGAGATTATTGGCCCTGCAGAGGCCGGCGCTAAGCGCCTGAAAAGGTGGCGGACCCGATACGATTCGAACGTACGACCTCTGCCTTCGGAGGGCAGCGCTCTATCCAGCTGAGCTACGGGTCCAGCGACACGAGGTGGACCATAGCGTAAGGAAAGACGATGCGCAATGCCTTGGTGGCACGGGTTTTCGTGTCGCCAGCGCTTCGGAAGCCCCGGTGGACGCCCCTGCGGAACGACCCGAGCTTGACGCTGTTGCTGTGGCTGTCCATCTCGCAAGTGCGAAGGCATTTCGCACCAGTACGAAACAACCGGGGCTCGCTTCATGGTAACTTCCTCCGTTTCCGGAAGAAAAACGGATATCGCGCTTGTGCTGGGCGGTGGCAATGCGCTCGGAGCCTATCTTGCCGGCGCCTATGAGCAGCTGGACGAGCAGAACATTCGGCCGGACTGGATCATAGGCGCTTCCATCGGCGCCGTCACGGGGGCGATCCTTGCGGGCAACGCGCCGGAACGGAGGATGGAGCAACTGTCCCGCCTCTGGAACGAGGCGATGCTGCCGACGTTCCCGATGCCCTCGTCCTTCGGCCTGAAGCCGCGCCAGATCTACAACGGCCTGAATATGACGCTGTCTGCGGTGTTCGGCCGTCCCGGCATTTTCCGGCACCGTTATCCAGGATTGTGGTCTGCGCTCCCCTGGGTCCCCAACGACACCGCTCTCTACGATACGGCGCCGCTGCGCATGACACTGGAGCGCTTGGTCGACTTCGACCGCCTCAATAACGGCGATGTCAGGTTTTCACTGGTCTGCGTCGATCTGGAAAGCGGTGAGGAAGCATTTTTCGACACTGTCCGCGACAGGATCGGGCCAGAGCACATCATGGCAAGCGCCGCCATCACTCCGGCTTTTCCGCCGGTCGAGATCGGCGGCCGGCTGCTATGCGACCCCGGCTACGCCAACAATCTCCCCTTGGACTATGTCTTCAAGGAGCCGCTTCAGGAGGACCTGACCTGCATCGCGGTCGATCTGTTCAGCCTGCGCAACCATCGGCCCAAGTCCCTCGATGCCGTGCTCGAACGTACCCAGGACATCGTGTTCTCCAGCGCTACGCGGCGCAGCATCGCTTCTCTCAGAAGGGAGTTCGAGCTGCTGGAGAAGCAGGATCCGAACGGTCCTTCGGTACGGCTTCTCCACCTGGCTTATCAAGCTGCACGGCATGAGATCGCTGGAAAGAGCTTGGACTTCTCACCGTCGTCGATCCGCGACCGCTGGGCCGCCGGCCAGCGCGACATGGCGAACGGGCTGAAATCGCTGCGCCTGCCGCCGACTTCGAAGGGCAGGTTCGATTACATCTGCCCGGACCGGGAAGCTGCCGGAGAATCGGCCGAAGCCGGATCCGATGGGGAAACGGCGCTGGCCCCGAACAAGGTCGCCTGACCCTATACCAGCTGTGCGGCGGTCAGCTATCCCATCAGCTATGCGCCCGATACGGTCCTCGTTCGGCGCATGGCTGCTTTTCGCCTCTTTCATTTCTGCCGATATAATCACATTTTCCGTGACTGACATTCCGAATAATTAACACGTTGATCGTGTTCAAATATAGGGTCCCGAATGACCGACCTGTCCGTCTCCACTTCTTCCGGCCGCTCGCTCACTGCCCGCGGTCCGAACTCCACCCGGAACAACGGCGCCGCCCTGGTTGCGGCAGCACTGCTCGGCGCCGGTGCGCTGTGGCTGGCCGATGCCATCAGTCCGATCCAGGCCGCCTTGTTTCTGGTCGGCGGTCTCCTGGGACTGACCCTGTATCACGCGTCGTTCGGCTTCACCTCCGCCTTTCGGGTATTGATCGCCGACCGGCGCGGCGCGGGGCTGCGGGCTCAGATGCTGATGCTGGCGATCGCCTGCGTGCTGTTCTTTCCCGTACTGGCCGACGGCAGCCTGTTCGGGCAGCCGGTGAAAGGACTGATAGCCCCGGTCGGCACATCGGTCGTCGTCGGCGCCTTCCTGTTCGGCATCGGCATGCAGTTGGGCGGCGGCTGCGCGTCCGGAACGCTCTTCACCGTGGGCGGCGGAAACACCCGCATGGTGGTCACCCTGGCGGCCTTCATCGCCGGATCCGTGCTCGGGGCCTATAACCTGCCGTGGTGGCAGACGCTGCCGTCCCTGGCGCCCATATCCCTGGTCGAAAGCTTCGGCTGGCAGGCGGCACTGGGCTTGAGCCTCGCCGTTTTCGCCGGCATAGCTGGGCTGAGCGCCGTTCTGGAGAAGCGCAGGCACGGTCGCCTCGTTGCCGCCGGGACCGACGCCACGCGGGCCGGTATCGGGCGCTTTCTGCGGGGTCCCTGGCCTATGCTCTGGGGTGCCATCGCCCTGGCGCTGCTGAACTTCGCGACGCTGGCTCTCGCCGGACGTCCCTGGGGCATCACGTCGGCCTTCGCCCTGTGGGGCAGCAAAGCCTTGATGGCCGGAGGCGTCGATGTCGCATCCTGGCCCTTCTGGCAGCAGCCGGGAAATGCCAAGGCCCTTGGGGAGAGCGTCATGGCCGACGTCACGTCGGTCATGGATTTCGGGATCATCCTGGGAGCGCTGCTGGCCGCCGGCTTGGCCGGCCGCTTCGCTCCCGGCTGGCGATTGCCGTTGAAGTCGTTCATTGCGGCATTGGTCGGCGGACTGATGCTGGGTTACGGATCGCGTCTGGCCTTCGGCTGCAACATTGGCGCCTATTTCAGCGGAATCGCATCGGGTAGCCTGCATGGCTGGGTCTGGATCGTCGCGGCGTTGGCCGGCAACTGGATCGGCACGGGCTTGCGCCCCCTGTTCGGCCTGGCCGTCGAACGGACGCCGCGCCAGACGGCGTGCTGATGGGCGCAGCGGCTTCAATCCCCAATCAGGTCTCTTTCCAACACGCGAGAGGGTGAGTTGCGTACTCGAACTCTCGCGATTAACGTCTCGGGGCGCCTCGAACAGGCAGCCGACTTCGGGCAGACTAGTTTGGGCAGACTAACTTGGGAGGAGATTCAGCGATGAGAAAATGCATGTTCATAGCGGCCTCGGCCGCTTTTCTGGCATCGACGCCGCTGCACGCCGCAACGACGGCGACGGCTACCATGAACCTTATCAGCAAGGACGGGACGGGCCAGCCGATCGGGACCGTCACGATCCGGGAGACTTCCCAGGGCATCGTGCTGGAACCCGACCTGAAAGGTCTGCCGCCCGGCCCGCGCGGCTTCCACGTTCACCAGAACCCGAATTGCGGACCGGGGCAGAACAACGGGCAGACGGCAGCCGGATTCGCCGCCGGCGGCCATCTCGATCCCGCAAGCTCCGGCAAGCATCTGGGTCCGCAGGGAGCGGGGCATCTGGGCGACCTGCCGGCGCTGGTCGTCAATGCATCGGGCGTCGCCAACCAGCCCGTCGCGGCCCCACGCTTGACGCTCAAGGATGTCCAGGGGCGCGCCCTGATGATCCACGAAGGCGGGGATAACTATTCCGACGAGCCGAAACCGCTGGGCGGCGGCGCCGGCCGTATTGCCTGCGGCATCGTCAAGTAGCCTCGGTCACTCCCCTCCGGCAACCTCCTCCGGCGGACGCACCGCGCGAAACTGCCGGAGAAGCGCCAGATCGTAGCCGATCTTCAGCACCCCGGCGCAGATCAGCGGCCAGCCGAAGGTCGTGGCGCCAAGCATCCAGCCGGCAAGGGCGGGCGACATCGCCGCGGCCAAGCTGCGCGGCACCGCCGTAAGGCTGGCTGCCGCGGGCCGTTCGGCAGGTTCCACGATCGCCATCACATAAGACGACCGCGTCGGCACGTCCATCTGGGACAGCAGGCTGCGCACCACCAGGAAACCTACGGCCAGCGACAGATCGGGCGCCAGCGCCGCCAGGATCAGAAGCACGCTCGACGGCATATGGGTGAAAACCATGGTGTTGATCAATCCGAACCGCCGCGACAGCGGCACGGCGATCAGATAGGAGACGGCGGAGCACAGGCCGGTCGCGAAGAAGATGGTTCCCGTGGTGGCTATCGACAGGCCGAACCGCTCGAACAGCCATAGCGCCAGCATCGAGTTGACGACGAAGCCGCCACCGAACGAATCGACCGAGAACAGCGCCGCCAAGCCATAGACCCGGCGGCGCGACGGTCCCAGCCTGACGGTCCTATGCTCGGCCGGCGGCCGGACATCGGGCAAACCGGAATAGAGCCACCACGTGGCGACACCGATGGCGGCATAGACCAGGAACATCGCCTGGGTCGCCGTGCCGGGCGGCACCAGCCGGTCGAGCCATTCCAGTCCGCCGGCGGCAAGCGCGCCGAGCGCCGTGCCGACCGAGCCTACCAGACTATAGCGGGCGAAGATGGCGGTCCGCTCTCGGTCGGGCGCCAGTTGCGCGATCAACGTGTGCTCGAGCGGCAGGAAAACGCTGACGTCGCCGCTGGACGGGTTGACCGTGCCGACGAAAGCCACCAGCAGCAGCGGCCAGAAGGCGTCGAACCCGGCAAAGCAGAGGCCGGTTGCCGTCATCAGCAGGGCGGCGCCAAGCAGTCCTTGCCGAAGCCTTATGCGGTGGCCGGCATAGCCCAGCGCCAGGGTCAGCAGCGCGGAGCCGAGCAGGGTGACCGTGGCGAGCAGTCCGACATCCAGGGCGCCGTACCCCAGCCGTCCAAGATGGACCGGCAGCAGAAGCGCTACGAACCCGTCGGCAACCGACCGCAGACCGCGCCCGACCAAAACCCGCGTGATGGTTGCCCGCATGGCTTCCCTTTCGATATCTTTCTTCCACGGTGCGGCTTGGCCAGCGGCCGTGACGTTCGGTAGAAGCCGCTTGCATCGGTGAGGCGTTCAGGACAAGCCTGACATCGATCGAGCCGGGACCTTACAGCGAAAAGCGCCAAAAGATGAGCAAAGCCTTCGTCCGCGAAAGCGACACCGAGGAAGACCTGCCGGACGAGCCGGAAGTCCAGCCGGCCGGCAAGAAGAACTACATGACGCCGAAGGGCTTCCGCGACCTTCAGGACGAGTTCAAGCAGCTGATGCGGGTGGAGCGGCCCAAGGTGGTCGAAGTCGTCTCCTGGGCGGCGGGCAACGGCGACCGGTCCGAGAACGGCGATTACATATATGGCAAGAAGCGCCTGCGCGAGATCGACCGCCGCATCCGCTTCCTGACCAAGCGGATGGAAAGCGCCGAGGTCGTCGATCCGACCTTGCAGAAAAACCGCGACCGCGTCTTCTTCGGCGCTACCGTCACCTATGCCAACGACCGCGACGAGGAGAAGACGGTGACCATCGTCGGCATCGACGAGGCCGACCTTTCCCAGGGAAAGATAAGCTGGATTTCACCAGTCGCCCGCGCCCTGCTGAAGGCGGAAGTCGGCGACGTGGTCGAAGTCAGGACGCCGGCCGGGGTCGATTCGCTGGAAGTGGTCGATATCCGCTACCCGGAAGCGGCTGCGACCTAGTCGAGCGCCGTCCGATCCGGAGACGGCGTGCAGACGTTCATGGTCGAGCGCAGCTTGTAGGCGATGTCGCGGATCAGCGGTTCGGCGTTGAGGCTGTGGCCGTTCAGCAGGACCACGAGCGCCGCGAAGGCGACGACGACAGGCCGAAGCCTGATTTCCGGCGGCTTGGCGCGGGCATGAGCCCAGGCGAAGAAAGCGACGGAGAGTCCGCCGATCACGAGACCGCCGACGACTTCCTCCGGCGTATGGGCACGAAGCGTCACGCGGCTGACCGCTATCAGCAGGATCAGGGTGACGGCACCGCCGAGTATGGCGATACGTTGCCATTTTGGCCGGCCGAAACCGGCCAGAAGACCGGCACAGCCGAAGAAGATGGCGCCGAACGCTGTATGGCCGCTTGGACTGCGGACATCCGGAAGACCGATCTCCACACCGCAGGCATGGAAGCCGAGCTTGGCCACCAAAGTCGTGCCGAGCCCTACCGCAAGAACGGCGGCCCAGATCAGCGCCACCGAATGCGCGCCCTTGTACAGCAGGTAGGCCAGAATGCAGAGCGACGCGGGCAAAAGCAGGCCCGAGTCGCCCAAGCTGGTAATCGTTTGCATCAAGTCGATCATTTTGCCTGTTCAGGCTGTACGGATAGCAGCAAATTTCTTGAAAAACGGTCAATTTCGCAACTGCACATCGGATAGGACGGCGGAAAATACGGAACCGTCAGATATCCCTGCGAGAAGCGCCCAAAACTCCGGGCAAGCGATGCAGGAAGAACGCGGTGCCGATACCCCAGGCGCCGTTGACGAGGATTCCCGTCAGCATGCCCGCCGGCTGCCACCCGTTACCGGCCGGCATGCCTTTCATCGGCAGGACCACGAACCACGCGACCAGCGTCGGAAAGATGGCGCCGAACAGGAACGCGGCCACCCAGTACGCCGTCCCACGCGGAAAGCGGTGATGCACCAGCGCGAACACGATGCCCCAGACCCCGCCCCAGAAGGCGGCGGACAGGAACGCCGGAATCCCGAGCGGCGGAATGGCGCGCATTGCGTAGGGCTGGCCAGCGGTCAGGCCGATCAGGTGCAACAGCCCCAGCATGAGCTGATGGAAGATGAGGACGCCGAGGAAACCAGCGACAAAGCCGGCGACGAGGCTCCAGAGGTTTCGGTTGGCGGTCGGATAAGCGGTCGCGGACATGCTTCTTGCCTCTCGGATATCGGAACGGCGGTCTTGATTATGGATGGCGGACTGGATGTCCGGTCACATAACGCAGTATGCCGCTCTCGGTCCCAGGCATACACCCTATGCCCCGCGCCCTACGAAGGCCGTTTAGGATCGAGCACGTGAGATATCCGAATGAAGCGGAAAAAATCGCGGTCTCGGCAGTCAGTCCCGATGGGGATTGTAAAGCTCCAGTACGCGACGCGCCGCCGTGAAAGCGGTATAGATCCCGACCTTGCCTATGGCGTGATCTTCGTTTCCGTCACGGTGCTTGCAACACCTGTCCTCAGTCCCATCCGGCTCCGTTCCGATAGGGGAGCCGATATGCGCCGATCCCTCATGGTTCTTCGCGAAAGCTACGATCTGTTTGATGACAAAATCGTCCAATCCGATCTTCTTAGGCTCTTTCCGAAGGAGATGGTTCAGAACGTGAATTGTCACGACGAGAGGAACGCGATCCTTGTCGCGCATGTGCTCCCAGATAAAGTAGCCGTACCAAGTTGCGGCTTTGTAAGGATCGACTTCTGTCTGCTCGATATTGAACATACGCAGATGCGCCAGGTGATAGCGCACTGCGTGTTTGGCCGCTTCATTTCTGATGCTGCGGGGAACAACGATAAGGTGCTTATACCCGTCCAATGCTCTGTCGAACAGGTTGAAGGTTCGACGCATGTCGCGGACTTGCTCAGTCGACATCAAAGGATCTACGCGTCGAACTGCGAGTTGCTGCTGCTCCTGGAGTGGTACCGGCATGATGCTGAGAAAGCTCTACTTATGTGGGGCTGCCGGGAGCACCGCCGTAAGATCCGCAATCAAGGCATTTGCTTCAGAATTCAGGAAGTCTTCGTCATCCAACTGCCGCAGATACGACCGCAATTCTGCGGAAGAACCGTTGGTAGATGGCTCTATGGGAGCATCCATCACAGGGCCATAGGCGGCAGCGGCACATTCCTCCGCGACCATCTGAAAAAAGGCGTTTTCGTCCATGACCGGCTATGTTGCTTTCTGTTTCCCTGCGATCAGCGTGACGAACGCTGATGAATGGATGCCTGAATTGACGGAATTCAGTCACCCGGGCTGGCAAAAACGATATCGTTCCAGCCCTATCGGTGCAACAATAAAAATTTAATCGATTACTTGTCCATGATTCACGCAATGCTGAATTTAGCCTCAGAATCAAAGCTTTGCCTGATCGCCCATGAAATGCTTTTCCTGCTCATGGATCTCTACGCGTGACGTGTCGAAAGGGTGCAGTCAATTTCCCCTTGAACGAACCTTCACCCTCCCGCCATCTCCATCCATGATCTTTCGTCGGCGCCGCTCGCCAGTGGGGCCGTCGGGTTCTCGATCCAGGAGACCATGTCGCGCAGGACGATCTCGCCATTCAGGTCGCGCATCAGCATGTGGTAGCCCTGGTCGTAGATCCCGACCGTCACCCTGCCCTTGCCGTCCGGCAGGGTCCGGGGAAGGGCGGCCAGCGCTTTTTCGATCGGCGCCTTGGGGATCACCTGCTCGTTCCTGCCGTAAAGCACCAGGGCGGGCACCGGCAAGGACGCGGCGCTGGATGCTGCCCGGCTCATCAGCTGCACCAGTCCCTCGACCGCGTCGACGCGGGTGCCCTTGATGACCAGGGGATCGCGGCTCAGCGCCCGCAGCATCTCGATGTTGTCGGACGGCCTGATCCTCAACTCGCGGGGTGCGGTCAGCCGGAGCCAGGGGACCGTATGATAGCTGACCCAGAGGGCCGCACGCTGGAGCGTCGTCAGCGAATCCCTGTCCCATACGGCCGGAGCCGACAGGATGACTCCGGCCGGGGCAAGAGGCTCGAACCCTGCGGGCGTCGGGCTGGCCAGCGCGCTCATCGTGACCGCTCCACCCATGCTCTCGCCCAGCAGGTAGAAGGGAGCGCCCGGATGCCGTCCGCGCACCAGCGAGGCGACCGTGTGCAAGTCGGCGATCAGGGTGTCGTCGGTCGGCCATATGCCGGGCCGCACCGTGGCGCCGAACCCCCGCTGGTCATAGGCATAGGTCGCGATACCGTGCGCCGCGAAATAGCGCCCGGTCGCCTGAAAGGCGTTGGAGTAGTCGTTGAAGCCATGCAGCGCCAGAACGACGGCATGGACCGGAACGCCATCCTCGGGAAGCCAGGAGCGAAGCGGAAGTCCCGCCCCATCGGGCGTCACGACCGTATCCAACGTCAAATGCGCGGCTTGGGTCATCGGCCCCATCGGCTGGAAGGTGGCGGCGCAGCCGCCCGGCAGAAGCAGGAGCATTCCCAGCGCGAGCAGGTATGCCGCACGGCCCACGGCACGCCGCACCAGCTTCATCGCGCCGCCATCAAAGCCGGATCCCCTGCCTCCGCTGCATGCGAGCCGCGCGTCAGCTGCAGGAAGATATCCTCCAGGTCGGCTTCCTCGGTGCTGAGGTCCTGGATGGCGAGGCCGGTCGCCTGGACAGCCGCCAATACGTCGCCGACGCGCGTCCGGCTCGGCTTATAGCGCACCACCAGCCGTTTCGGGTCCGGCAATTCGGCCTGCCAGCGGCCAAGCCCTTCCGGCACCGCCGTCAGGTCGCGTTCCAGATGGAAGACCAGCGCCTTGCTGTCCAGCCGGCGCAGCAACGCACTCGTGCTGTCCATCGCCACCACCTGACCATGGTTGATGATCGCGATCGTATCGCACAACTCCTGCGCTTCCTGAAGGTAATGGGTGGTCAGCAGCACCGTGGTTCCGGCCTTGTTGAGCATGCGGACCTGTTCCCACAGCATCTCGCGCAGTTCGATATCGACGCCGGCGGTCGGTTCGTCCAGCACCAGCACCGGCGGGGAGTGCACCATCGCCTTGGCGACCATCAGCCGACGCCGCATCCCGCCGGACAGGGTGCGGGCATAGGCGTCCGCCTTGTCCTGAAGGCCGACCGCCTTCAGCAGGTCTTCGGTGATCCGTTCGGACTTCGGCACGCCGTAGAGGCCGGCTTGCAGGTTGAGCAACTCGCGGGGGGTGAAGAAGGGATCGATGTTCAGTTCCTGCGGCACCACGCCGATGGCGGCGCGCGACGCCCGCGCTTCCCGGTCGATGTCACGGCCCCAGATCCGGGCCTCGCCGCCTGTTTTGTTGACCAGGCCGGCCAGGATGTTGATCAGCGTCGATTTGCCGGCCCCGTTGGGACCGAGCAGACCGAACAGCGATCCGCGCGGGATGGCGAGATCGATGCCCTTCAGCGCTTCCTTGGCGGGCGCCCGGCCCGCCGCCTTGTAGGTCTTGGTAAGGCCCCTGACCTCGACCGCCTGGGCCGGCAGAGGCGTGGTGGCTATGGCGGGAGCGGGAGTGGAGGAATGGGCGGTCATATTCGACAGGTTCTTCTCGACAGGGCTTCCATCAAGGCTTTCGCCTCATGGGTTGAGCGCTTGCTGCGGCACCACCACGCGGGCGCCAACAATCGCGTTGATCAGGCCGCGCCGTCTTGTATCATCCGGACGGCCGGCAAGACATGCCGGAACGCCGTTGCGGCGCGAGGCATGACTCTCAAGACAGGGAAATAGGTAATGCAGCCGACAGAAACAATTCAGGTGGAAACGGAAACTGTGGGCTGCGACGGCGGCGGCGGCGCGCTCGGCCATCCGCTGGTC
>NZ_JCACHA010000531.1:0-2063 GCF_059503625.1 Skermanella sp. | reverse complement strand
ATTTTCTTCGTTTTCAGGCTGCCGCGAGCACCCGTTGGCGTAGGAGATCAAAGTTGGCACGGCCATACATTTGGCGTTTCACGAGCTTGAGTTTGTTGATCCGCCCTTCGACCGGCCCGGTACTCCATGGCAGGGTGAGCGCCGCTTTGATGGCAGCCCGGTCGCGCTGGATACTGTCGGCAAAGCCGCGCAGCGTGCTCTGACGCGCCGCCGCGATCCAGGGATCAAGGGCGTCAACCTGCTGCTGGCGGATCATGGCGGCGAAGTCCCGGACCAGGGTCACCGCTTCGGTGATCGCCGGCGCGGCGGTGATCAGCGTCGCCACCAGGTCGCGTTCGGCCTCATCGAGCTTGGCCTGATCCGCCAGAACCAACCGGGTGGCTTGCCGGCTGGTCGGCACCGGAACAGCCGGGAGGTACAGGGCGGCGGGTTCGGGAGCGTGATCACGGCGCTGCCGGATCGCCCACTGGCGAACTGCGCCCGACTTGCCGGTGAAACCCTGATCGCAGAGCTCCCGCCACAATTGAGCGGCATTGTGGCACCCCTCCCGCCAGCGTCGCTCCAGGTACTCCCGGTAACGGTCTATCATCTTCGGGCGGGGCGGTTTACGCCAAGTCGGGGCATGTCCTGCCCGCAGCCAGCGCTTCACGGTCTTGTGGCCCAGGTCAAGTTCGCGGGCGATGCGCTTGATCGGCATGCCAGCCTGCCGCAGACGGGCGACCTCGTCATAGCGGACCTGGCGGTCATTGAACCGGTCGCGGGCACGGTCCTCAGCTCTCGACTTTGGTTCCTGCCGGAATACCGGGGAAGGTGTCGGCGCCGTCGCCTGGATCGCTTGGCGGATCTCTCGATGATGACGGTCGAATACCGGCTTGAGGGCGTCGGAGGCGTTGCACAGAAGATGAAAACGATCGGCGACCTGGATCGCCTCGGGAGCGCCCTGACGGATGCCGTCGGCAAAGGCGCCGGCCCGGTCGCGGGCGACGATTTCGGAACCGGGATGCTCTTTGAGCCATGTCGCCAGTGTTTCGCCCTGCCGGTCGGGCAGCAGGTCGATCGCGCATCTACGTTCGAGATCGCAGAGGATCGTGCCGTAATGCTGGTCACGGCGGAAAGCGAAGTCATCAACACCGAGCACCCGCGGCGCCTCGGCGGGCTTTAGGACGATCGCTCGGATCAGGCGCAGCACGGTGTCGGGGCTGAGCGGCATCGCCAGCCGGCCAGCCAGGCGGGCGCCAGCTTCACCGCCCAGCGCCAGGCCTAGATCCTGTTGCGTCTCGCGCAGGCGAAGCGTGCGGCGCGCCATCGGCACGGTAACCTCCGGCAACCGCTCGGCGAAAACCCGCCTCGGGCAATCGTCATTGACGCAGCGGAAGCGGCGAATGCGCAGGTGAAGTTCAACCCGGCGGCCTTGCCACGGCAGATCCGCCAGCCGGCGATTGTAGCCACTGTGCCGTCGCAAGGAGAGATAGTCGCACAAAGGGCATTTCGCCGACAGGCAGGTCGAATGCGCCTCAATGACGAGATGATCGTCGGCGGGTCGCAGTTGATCGACCGCCAGGTTTAGCGGCAGCAGGCAGAATTCGGTGCTGTACAAGGATAAAGATCACGTTGGAAGCGGAGCCACCTCCTGAATATAATCATTCATTCTCTACCCGCCATCCGTGTGCATCGAAAGCGCGGGAGAACCCTGTTTCGGTCCAAACCGCCCTGCCGTTTCGGTGATTTCGCCCACACGTGGGAGGTAACCGGCCGCTCAAGGCGCAGGGACAGGTTTTTTGTAGAGAGGGATGAGGTCGCGCAGGTTCTCGATGCCGAAGGCAGTGAACGCCAGGACTTCCTCGCCTCGGACGCCGTAGATCCAGAGGACGCCGTCCTCGGGTTCCATGTAGAGGCTGACCTCGTGCAGCAAATCCTCGTCCTCACCGAGCATCTCGGCGACGCGGGCGATGGTGAAGACGGAGCTGATCGCGGCCATGTCAGGCGGCTTGTGCCCGCAGCGCCTCGCTGGCGGCCCAGTTCCAGGGCAGGAGTTCGTGCAGGCGGCTGACCAGATGGTCGCC
>NZ_JCACHA010000530.1:0-2068 GCF_059503625.1 Skermanella sp. | reverse complement strand
CAAGTTAGTTGAATTTAATAATTGAGTAATTCGTTCTTGCCCTTAATCTCTGCTGGGAGAGCCCATGTTACGGGAAGCTTCCTATCCACTATACTACTAGCCAGAAACAAGAAACCTGCTGACCATATCGAGTCGTCGATGTGTGGCCCGCCGGCAAAGTAAGTTGGCGGTCGGCCAATGCGCTCGCGAAACCATTCAGCATTGGAAGTACGGCGATGTCAGAGGAAAGAATGAGCCCCCCGGTGTGGGATACCCATCGACTGCGGATCGCCACCGATGCGGCCGGCATCGCGCTGTGGTCGTGGAATGTCGATACCGACGAGATCGCCTTGGACGAGCGCGCCCATGGCCTGTGGGGAGTCGACGTCGGAACGATAACGTTCGAGGACCTTTCCGCCCGCATCCATCCGGAGGACCTGGATAGGGTGAGGGCCGCTTTCGCGGCGACGCGGGAGATCTTCGGCGCTTATGAAATAGACTTCCGCATCCTGCACGGCGCGGAGGTCCGGTGGATATCGGCGCGCGGCAGGGGCGATGACCAGGGCATTGTTGGGCGGATGATGTTCGGGGTCTTCCTCAACGTGACCGGGCGCAAGCTGGCCGAGGAAGCCCGCGAGATGATCGCGAACGAAATGGCGCATCGGGTCAAGAACCTGTTCGCCATCGCCTCCGCACTCACCGGAATTTCGGCGCGCACGACGGCGACGACGGCAGAGATGCACCGCGATCTGACCCAGCGGCTTACCGCACTGAGCCGTGCGCACGACCTCGTCCGCCCCGTTCTCAGTCAGCCCAAGGAGGCCGCCGTCCTTGGCAAGCTGCTTGCCGTTCTTCTGGGACCCTACGACGATGAGGGAGCGATCGGCGCCCGTGTCAGGGTTTGCGTGCCGGAATTGCTTGTCGGAGAGGCGTCGGCCACGACATTGGCCCTTGTCGTCCATGAACTGGCGACGAACTCAATCAAGTATGGATCGCTCTCGAAGGAAAGCGGCACGGTCGTCGTATCATGCACGGTGCAGGACAGTGAGGTCGTTA
Organism: Skermanella sp.; assembly: GCF_059503625.1. NCBI lineage: Bacteria > Pseudomonadati > Pseudomonadota > Alphaproteobacteria > Rhodospirillales > Azospirillaceae > Skermanella > Skermanella sp. The sequence continues at coordinate 1,033 of NZ_JCACHA010000530.1, read as the reverse complement.
TCATCTGGACTGAAACCGGGGGGCCGCCGGTCGAGGCCGCGAACAAGCCCTCGGGCTTCGGGAGCCAGTTGGTCACGAGAAGCGTTTCTAGCCAGCTCGGCGGTACCATCGCGTTCGATTGGCCAACTGAAGGGGTTATCGTTACGTTGCGTATGAGCAAGGCTCGGCTGGGGGCTTGAATGGGGTGGAAGTCGGCTGACTGAAAAGATGAAAGTTATAAGCTTAGCGAGAAGTAACCAGTGGATATAAATCACTCTGACCCCTTTTCTCAATCGACTTAGTCCTGGCGCTCATAGCGAATTTATCAAGATGATTATCGAAGAGTTCGGGTCGCGAGTCGTTCCTGGCGGCGTCCTGGTATACGCCGGCGACACGGGTGATAAGTGAGGTTATTTTGATCGCCGGTCGTTGGGCGACCTTGGCGTTGCAGTCAATAGCCACGGCAAGATGCCGGATGTCGTCTTTTACTATCCGGACAGGAACTGGCTACTGTTGGTCGAAAGCGTAACCAGTCGCTGTCCGGTAGACGGTAAGCGACACGAGGAATTGGCCTGCCTATTCGCCAGCAGCACCGCAGGTCTGGTTTACGTGACTGCCTTTCCGAATGGGGCGATCATAGGCCGCTACCTTGGTGACATCGCCTGGGAGACTGAGGTGTGGGTGGCTAACGCGCCTTCGCACCTGATACATTTTAATGGTGTGAGATTTCCTGGGCCATATCTAATAGGGGTGAGTAGGAAGGGATATCTGTAGCGGTGGATCGATTGCTTGACCGATTGCGAGCCCGAAGAGCGGAATCGGGAGTAGAGAAAAATCACTCTGACCTATTTCCCCCGACGGCTTCTGCGAAGTCGTGCCCAGCTTCCTGTGCCAAGATGTCTCCAGACGGAGGAACACGTTTTGCGATAGTATATCCAACATTTTTCGCTTCTTATTACCGGAGAATTTTCGGGCTCTCAGGTAAGTAGGGTTAAGCAATACCCTAATCGAATGGATAAGGCAGAAGGGTTGTGTTATTAATGCCTTCATGAGC
>NZ_JCACHA010000529.1:0-2079 GCF_059503625.1 Skermanella sp. | reverse complement strand
AGAGCATCACCTATGCCCTCTGCCACGCCGCTTGAATGACCAAAGTCGAGGTGAGGCTGTGGAGTACTTGCGGACGCCCTCGCTTGTCCGGGCTGGTGCTTATCTAATCCGTCTTATTGTTGACGGCAGCCTTTAGCTTGGCACCTGCCGAAAACCGCACGGCCTTCGATGCCGCGATGGTTAGCGCCTCGCCGGTCCGCACATTGCGCCCCTGCCGCTCGCCACGCTCTTGAACTTCAAAGCTTCCAAAGCCTGGCAGCTTGATCTCCTCGCCTTTCTCCATGGCAGCCGTTACGGCACCACAGAAGGCGTCGATGGCGCGACCAGCATCAGCTTTGGTCATGCCCCCCTTCTCAGCAACGAGCGCGGCGAAGTCGTCTTTGGTCAAGTCGGGTCTCCTATGACGGTCCATACTCGCCTTACCGTCCTCACCTATCTGCAGTCAAAGTAAAACACTCGCCGGAAAGAGGCCGCGGCACGATGCCTGCTGATCCGAAGGTGATCGGGAGCCCAAGCACCGCACGAAACTCCTTGTAGCCACTCCTGCCGGGGAAGAAGGCGTGTAGGATGAGCCAAGGTTCCCTGTCCGGGCCGAGAGCCACCGAGGGATGTCCCGGACCGAACCACTCCGCCGTCGAGCGCAGGAGTGGCTCCTCGGTCTTCCGGTAGGGGCCCAGCGGACTTTCCGCAACGGCAACTCCGATACCGTACTCGGCCGTCGAGAAGTCATTCCCGGCATAGAGCATATAGTACCTTCCTCCATGCTCGCTCACCCAAACGCCCTCGACAAGGTGGCCTTCCCACTTTTGATCGTTCCGCAAAACCTGCTTTCGCTCGCCGACGAGGGCGAGCGTGCCTAGATCCAGCTTCTGGGCATAGACCGGTGTCTTCGTCAGCCGCAGGATCTCGGCCATTGCTTCCTGTTCGGCTCGCACCGTCTGCTGCCCGAGAATGTCTGACAGGCGCGCCGAGAATGCCTGGAAGTCGGAGACGACGGCCTCAACCAATGTCTGTAGGACAAAGAAGCGCTCCATGGGTCCGAGCAACCTTGCCCAAGGCCACAACGTCGAGACGAAGGCAGCGGTGCGACGGTCCTCTTCGCGCGGAAACAGTTTTGCTATCAGCGGTCCGTGCTCGTGCAGGAACTGGCACAGCCGACCTGGCCAGACATCGTTGGTGTCTACCTTCCAGAACAGGTATGCGCTGCCTTCGTTATCGAGGAGAATATGCGGGTCTATAACGTTGCCCCGCAGGATGGGAGCCTCTGCGGCGGTGAAGGGCCCATCAGGCCGAGAGGATTTGGCGAGACCGATCGAGAAGCTGGAGTCCGCCTCCCGTGCGGCGAAACACACGAGAAACTCGCTTCCGACCCGGTGCATCTCGGGCGCCCAGTATTCGCCTCCTTGCCCAATCTCCGCCGCCCACCTTGGCGCACGGCCTTGCGGGAACACAAACCCCAGCGGGCGCCAATCCATCAAGTCTTGCGAGTAGAGGATGGGAAACACCTGCGGTGCGTCGTTGGATGTGGCGAGGAGGTAGTAAGACGCGTTCCCTGATCCAGCAGCATCCTCCACCACGCGGGTTACGGCCGGGTCCCCGTAGCCATAGAGGATGTCTGGCGACACAGATTTGGTGAGCAGCGGCATGAGCGGTGTCGTCGAGGGTGGCACCTTTGGCGGTTGCCGGCTCCTTGGCAGACGCGTCCCATAATCTTTGGCAAGTGCCTCGAAGAGGTCGAGATAAGACTGATGTCCAGTATCAAGTAGGAAGTACTCGCGCGTGATTCGCGCGCCAGAAGCCGGATCGGACCCGGTGACCGCAACAGAACGCGATGCCCTCTCCGGTTCGGCGCCGGTGAGGCCAACCGCGAACCGGACAGGCTCGCTCGATACGGAGGTCAACGCGAGTTTGTGGACCGCTACGAAAGTTTGCTCACCCGGCATATCCGTTCCTGGCCCTAAATTGTTCGTCAACGAACGCCGGTAGCCCAGCCTCGGTCATCAAAGTCCAGCGGTATTGACCGAGGCCTTATACAAAGTCTACGAAAGGCTGCCTCGCTGGGAATTTCTTTGGTAACGG
>NZ_JCACHA010000528.1:0-2081 GCF_059503625.1 Skermanella sp. | reverse complement strand
CATCAGTTCCACCAGCTGGCGCGAGATCGCCAGGCCGAGGCCGGTCCCGCCGTAGCGGCGGTTGATGTCGTCTTCCGCCTGGGTGAAGCGGTCGAAGATGCGGTCGAGGTGCTGCGGCGCTATGCCGATGCCGGTGTCGGTGACCCGGAACTCCAGCACGCCCTGCTGGACCAGCCTGACCGACAGGGTGACGGCGCCCCGTTCGGTGAACTTGACGGCATTCGCCAGCAGGTTGGTCAGGGCCTGCTGAAGCCTGCGGTCGTCGCCGACGATCCGGCGGGGCACGTCGGCGTCGATCACCAGCCGCAGTGCCAGCCGCTTCATGCGGGCCTGGCCGCGCAGCATCAGCCTGGTATCGCAGACGACGCGGTGCAGGTCGAAGGGCGCCTGATCGATGGCGAGCTTGGCTTCCTCGAGCTGCGAGAAGTCGAGGACGTCGGTGATCAGCGACAGCAGCTGCCGGGCGGAGGTGTTGACGGTAGCCGCCATCTCCCGCTGGTCGGCGTCCAGCCGTGTGTTCATCATCATGTCGCCCATGCCGATGATGGCGGTCAGCGGCGTCCGCAGTTCGTGGCTGACGGTCGCGAGGAACCGTCCCTTGGCCCGGTTGGCGGCTTCCGCCTGGGCCTTCGCTTCCGTCAGCTGGCGAATCAGGCGGACGACATAGGCCGGCAGCACCACCAGCGCCACCAGCAAGCCGTAGGCGACATAGGGAATTTCCCGCCAGACGGGAGTGACGTGGATGACCAGGGCGAAGGTGGCGGCGCCGAGGACGGCCGACACCTCCAGGAACCGGGTGCCGTAGCGGAAGCCGTTGCCGAACGTCACCCAGAGATAGATCAGGTACCAGGGCGCCGCCATGGCGCCGCCGACATAGAGGAAGGCGCTGACCATCGCCATGTCGAGCATGTTGCCGAGGACCCGGCGGGGGACCGAGGGGGCCGGGTGCAGCATCAGCAGGATCAGCAGCAGCCAGGTGCCGGCGAAGCCCGGCGGCAGGATCAGCACCGAGCCGACGAAGATGCCGGGCGGGCCGACGGCCAGGATCAGCACCAGGACGTAGGCGAGGTTCAGGCTGACCAGCAGGATGCGGATCATGACCTGCTCGTGTTCGCTGTCCGGGCGCGCCGCGAAGATCCGCCGGACCCGGCGGAGACCGATGCGGAAGGCCACCAGCGCCGTGACGACCGGCGGCAGGACCAGCGTGACGGTCAGCCCGGCCGCCTCGTAGGGAGCTGCGGACCACAGGCCGGTGCGGATGAGCATGAACTGGAATCCGGCGAAACCGAAGACCGCACAGCTCAGCAGGATTGCGTACCAGGAGTTAATCACCGCACGTCGCCTATTTCCTTCGGCCGGTTCGGCCCAGCCGTTCCCTCACTTGCCGATTGTGGGGGACCGGCACGGCAGGCGCAACTGCGCGGCCCGGTATGTTAAGCTGCCGCCCATGTTCGAGATCACCTTTCTGGGCACTTCAGCCAGCGTGCCGACCACCGACCGGGGCCTTTCCTCCCTGCTCGTGGAATATGGACGCCACCGTTTCCTGATCGACTGCGGCGAGGGTACACAGCGCCAGCTGATGGCCAGCGGCTTAGGGTTCCGGCGGCTGGACAAGGTGCTGCTGACGCACGGGCACCTGGACCACCTGCTGGGCCTGGGCGGGCTGGCGGGGACGCTCAACCTGTGGCGCAGTACCGCCGGGCTGGCGATCCATGCCGGCCCCGGTCCGCTGAAGCTGGCGCGCCGGCTGCTGGAGGAGGTCGTCTGGCCGGACGGTCCGCCGCGCATGCGGCTGGACTGGGTCGAGCTGTCGGCCGGCCCCGTCTTCACGGCGCCAGACCTGACGGTGTCGGCCTTCCCGGTCCGCCACGCGGGCGACGACTGCTTCGGCTTCCTGTTCGAGGAAACGCCGCGCCAGCCGCTGAACGGTGCGCTGCTAGACGAACTCGGCGTACCGGCAGGGGAGGAGCGCGGGCTGCTGGCGCGTGGGAAAGCTGTCACGCTGGCGGACGGGCGGCGGATCGAGCCTGGCCAAGTGCTGGGGCCGGAGCGGCGCGGATCGCGGATCGCGGTGGTCGGCG
>NZ_JCACHA010000527.1:0-2083 GCF_059503625.1 Skermanella sp. | reverse complement strand
CGCATTGGGGAGAAACTCCGGTGCATACTCCCTTTTTCTCAAAACCGTCACATGGAATTACACATGACCACCTCCATCATTGGACTATTCGAGAATGGCGATATCGCGCGCAAGGTCGCCGATGCGCTGATCGAAAACGGTATTGAAGAAGATGTGATCGCCATCCTGGAGGGTGTCGCCGCCTCCGAGATCTCCAGCAGCCTGATCGAGGCCGGCTACCAGGAAGAACAGGCGGAGCGCTACGCCAAGGCGATGCGCGGCGGCGGCGCCCTGGTCGTGGCGGAAGCCCCGGACGACGAGGCGGACGACGCACTGGACACCATGCGGGGCTTCCACGCCCTGACGCCCGAGGCGCTGACGGAACTGCTGGAGAAGCGAAGCTCCGAAGAAGCCGGCAAGTCCAAGCACAAGGCCAAACCCAGGGCGATCGAGGCCGAACCGGCCCAACCCGGGCGGAGCAAGTCCAGGAAGCCCGACGAAGCGGAGACCCAGTCGGCGCAGGTGATCGAGGAGGAGCTTGAAGTCGGCGTCGCCCGGACCACGGGCGGCAAGCGCCTGGAGGTTTCGGTGAGCGAGCGGGAGGTTCAGGAAACGGTCACCCTGCACTCCGAGACGGTCGAGGTCGAGCGGAACAAAGCCCGCCGGACGCTCAGCCCCGAGGAAGCGGACAAGGCGTTCCAGGAGCGCACGATCGAGATGGTCGAGATCTCCGAAAAGCCGGTCGTTTCCAAGCAGGCCCACGTGATTGAGGAAGTCTCCCTGAACAAGACGACGGGCGAGCGCGAGGTCGTCGTCAGCGGAACGGTACGGCGTCAGGACGTCACGGTCGAGGACATCGACGGCAAGTCGAACGGCTCCGGGAAGTCCAGGTAAGCGGGATTTGACAAGCCGTATTGAACGGAACCGATGCGAAGCCCGTTCCTGCATCCAGAACATCTGACATACCGGAGAGTTTAAGTGAACGGCTTCCGATCAAGCGTCTCGCAAGCGGCTGGCCTTGTGAAAAAAGGCTCGCCGGTATCGCGGACCAAATCGATCCTCGCGGCTTCGGCTGCCGTCCTGGCGGCCACCGCCGTCTACAACGTCCTGCGGACGCGCAAGGTCGAACACGACCACCCGCCCGCCGGCCGGTTCATCACCGTGGATGGCGTCAAGCTGCACTATCTGGAGAAGGGCGAGGGACCGCCTGTCGTGCTCATCCACGGCAACGTCGTGACCGCCGAGGACTTCGTGCTGAGCGGCGTATTCGACCGTTTGGCGCGGAACCACCGGGTCATCGCCTTCGACCGGCCGGGCTACGGCTACAGCGAACGTCCGCAGGGATCGATCTGGACGGCGATCGAGCAGGCCGATCTGCTGGCGGAAGCCTTCTTCCGGCTGGGCATCGAGCGTCCCATCGTGGTGGGCCACTCCTGGGGGGCGCTGGTAGCCATGGAACTCGCGCTTGGCCAGCCGGACGATGTCAGCGGTCTGGTCGTGCTGAGCGGCTATTACCAACCCACGGTACGCGCCGACGTGCCGATGGTCGCGGCGCCGGCCATCCCGGTGTTCGGCGACGTGCTGCGCTACACCGTCGCCCCGCTGATGGGTGCGGCGCTGATGCCGATGAACGTGAAGGCGATGTTCGGCCCGCTCGACGTGCCGGAGCGGTTCAAGCGGGATTTCCCCTATGGCTTTCCCGTGCGTCCGTCGCAAATCCGCGCCGAATCCCAGGATGCCGTCTCGATGGTGCCCGCCGTGTTCGGGATGGCGGACCGCATCCGCGAGCTGAACATTCCGATCGCGATCATAGCCGGCACCGAGGACAGGATCGTGGATCACGAGGACCATGCCCGGTGGCTCCATCAGCAGCTTCCCGGCAGCGTCCTCCGGCTGGTTCCCGGTGCCGGACACATGGTCCATTACGCCGTCCCGGATGAGGTCGCCGAGGCGGTCGAAGCGGTATCGGAACGGAGAGCCGGGGTCGAAGCGCCGGTTTTGACCGGGACTTGACGCGCGTCAGCGGCTGAAGGCCATAGACGCTGACATAATACCAAGGGCCGAAGAGATTGACCTGTGCGAATGCCTTTGCCTGTGTAGGTCG
>NZ_JCACHA010000526.1:0-2084 GCF_059503625.1 Skermanella sp. | reverse complement strand
ATAGGACAAGCCTTCGGCGGGCGGGTCATCCGCGCCCCCGTGCCGATGCACGGCAAAATAAGCATGATGAGCCACTGCGGCGAAAGCGTGCTGGCCGGCCTGCCCTCCCCCTTTCCCGCCACCCGCTACCATTCGCTGATCGTCGAGCGGGAGACGCTGCCGGACGTGCTGAAGGTCACGGCGGAAAGCGAGGACGGTCTGATCATGGGTCTGATGCACCGCGACCTGCCGATCCATGGCGTGCAGTTCCATCCGGAGAGCATCGCTTCGGAACATGGCCACGAGCTGCTGGCCAACTTCGTCCGGCTTACCGGGACCAGCACCCCATCGGAGCGCGCGGCATGACGGCCGATATGTCGGATATGAAGGCGATCCTGGCGGGCATAGCCGCCGGTCGCCGGTTGAGCGAGGACGAGGCCGAACTCGCCTTCGACATCATCATGTCGGGAAACGCCACGCCGTCGCAGATGGGCGGCTTCCTGATGGCGCTGCGCGTGCGCGGCGAAACGGTCGAGGAGATCACGGGAGCTGCACGGACCATGCGGGCCAAGGCCGTGCCGATCGTGGCGCCGCCCGGCACGATCGACACCTGCGGCACGGGCGGCGATGCGTCCGGTACGTACAACATCTCGACGGCCACGGCTCTCGTGGTCGCGGCCTGCGGCGTCCCGGTCGCCAAGCACGGCAACCGTGCCGCGTCGAGCAAGTCGGGCGCAGCGGACGTACTCACAGCTCTGGGCGTTAATATCGAGTGCGAGATGACGCTGGTCCAGCGGGCGCTGGACGAAATTGGCATCTGCTTCCTGATGGCGCCGCGGCATCACACCGCCATGCGCAACGTCGCCGGCACGCGGGTCGAGCTGGGCACCCGGACGATCTTCAACCTGATGGGCCCGCTGTCGAACCCGGCCGGCGCCAAACGGCAGCTTCTCGGCGTCTTTTCCGAGGAATGGGTCGAGCCGCTGGCGCAGGTGCTGGCGCGGCTGGGATCGGAGACAGCCTGGGTCGTCCACGGTTCCGACGGCCTGGACGAATTGACGACGACCGGACCTTCCCATGTGGCCCAGTTGAAGAACGGCCAAGTCACCCGGTTCGACCTCGATCCGGCGGATGCCGGGCTGAAGCCGTCAAACCCCGCCGACCTGAAGGGCGGCGATGCCGCGACCAATGCGGAAGCCTTGAACGCCGTCCTCGCCGGCTCTGTCGGTGCCTACCGGGACATCGTGCTGCTGAACAGCGCCGCCGCCCTGCTGGTGGCGGGCAAGGCCGACGATATCAGGGACGCCGCCGATCTGGCACGGACAGCCATCGACGGCGGTGGTGCTAGAGCGGTGCTCGACCGGTTGATTAAGATGACCAACAGCGGAGACCCGGCATGAGCGATGTCCTTGACCGCATCTGCGCCGAAAAGCGAGTCCATGTCGCAGCCCGCCGCGCCGAGCGGAGCTTTGCCGAAGTCGACCGGGCGGCGCTGCGGGCCGATCCACCGCGTGGGTTCATCAAGGCGCTGCGCCGCAAGGTGGAGGCCGGAGGCTATGGCCTGATCGCAGAGATCAAGCGAGCTTCACCCAGCAAGGGATTGATTCGGAAGGATTTTCAGCCCGCCGCATTGGCGCGGGCATATCAGGACGGCGGCGCCGCATGCCTGTCCGTGCTCACGGATATCCCGTACTTCCAAGGGAACGACGCATTTCTGGTGGAGGCTCGCGCCGCCTGCGAATTACCGTGCCTTCGCAAGGACTTCATGCTCGACCCTTATCAAGTGGTCGAAGCGCGGGCGCTAGGCGCCGACTGTATCCTGCTGATCATGGCGGCTCTGGACGACCAGACGGCCAAGGAACTGGCGGAGGTCGCCGACCGCTACGGCATGGATGTCCTGGTGGAAGTCCATAACGGGGAAGAACTGGATCGCGCACTTCAGCTTCCCTGTGAACTGATCGGCGTAAACAACCGGAATCTAAAGACTTTGGCCGTCGATATCGCCACAACTGAGCAGCTTGCGGCACGGCTCCCCGAAGGAAGGATGCTGGTGAGCGAAAGCGGTCTCTATACGCCTGCCGACCTTGCCCGCATGGCGCAGGTCG
>NZ_JCACHA010000525.1:0-2092 GCF_059503625.1 Skermanella sp. | reverse complement strand
GCACGCACGTCCCAGTAGACGGCCGTATCGGTATCCCCAACTCCATTGTCCCGGACGATCTCGCGAACGATCGAGAGCTGGCCTGGATTGAGGTCTCTGTCAAGCATCAGCGCGTTGAGGGTCTTGCCGCCAAACTGCGCGTCGGCACCGGGCTTGACCACTCCCTGCACAACATCGCTCTGAAGGTAGACCTGGCCCGCCATGCTGTCGGCGCTGTATGTGACGCCGTTGTGCTCGATGCCGATACGGACGTTGAGCCAGCGGTCGCCGTCGATGAGATCGTTGCCTCCTCGTCCCTCGATCATGTCGCTGCCGCCGCCGCCGAGGAGGATGTTACCATCATCGAAGGCAATCTGACCTTCACGGTCACCGGTCCCGGGAGCCGAGGCCCAGGTGCCCAACAACTCGCGCAGTCCCGTAATCCGGTCGACGCCGGCCTGGCTCAGTTCGTGCTTGACCATCGTATTTTCGGCCGCGGCGAGATTGGGGTTCTCTCCGACCTCCGGCTCTGCGTTGGGATCGGGCTCACCCCGGTTGTCGCCCTTCAAAAGGTCGTTCTTATCCCAGCCGGAAAGGGCCTCCACGGCATCGAAACGATCGCGGAGGATGTCCGCCGCGTCTGTTGTGAAGATCGGCTTAGTGAGGTCCGAATCCGCTTCTTCCGTGTTCCCTTTGTGGATCGCCCAGTCGAAGCCCCACATGCCCTCGCTGCGCATGACGCTTTCGCCCTGAACCATGATGTCGTCACCGGATTCGGCGTCGAAATCGTGTTCGTTCTGGCCGGCGAACATGACGTCGTGGCCGATGATGGACGAGTTGAACATCAGCTCCGAGTTGTCGCCTGCCGTGGTGTCAAAACCGTTGCCGGCCTCGATCCAGTCGTCGCCCTCGTTGCCGAGCAGGAAGTCGCTGCCCTCGCCACCGAGAATGAAGTCATTCCCAGTGCCGCCGAAGGCTTCCTTTCCGTCCGGTCCGGTGATGATGAAGTCGCTGCCTTCGTTGCCGAAAACCAGTGCCAGGCCCGAGCCGGCGTGGATGACGTCGTTGCCCTCTTCACCGTGGAGCATATCGACCTCACCAATATCCGTGCCGGAATTGGTGATGATGTCATCGCCCTTGCCGCCATGGATCTTGTCGACGCCATAGCCAGCCTCGATGCGATCATTGCCGTCCCGTCCCCACACCGAGTCATCGCCACCGCCAGCGATGATCGTATCGTTGCCGTTGGTGCCCTGGATGAGAACGTGGTCGTTCGTGTTGACGCGGATGTATTCGTCGATTCCGTCGCCGTTGGCGTCCCTGCGCTCGATCATGGGGGAGACCGCCTGAAGCCACGCGTCTTCCTGCACAGGATCGGCATAGCCGAACTTCGTTCCCATGGCCCGGTCCATGTACAGGACATGGTCCGGCACCGAGAAGATGTCGCCGGGAAGAGCATAACCCGTTTCGCCCAGATCGGTGTTGTTCAGCACCATCTTGGCGAAGGAGTTGTTCTCCAGCTCATTGAGTAGGTTGAGACCCTGAACGCGGGACAGATAGTAGAACCGGTCCGCATTCTGAAGGTTCTCGAGCTGGAGCTCGAAGATGAACGAGAAGGTCGAGCCCAGCATGCCGCCGAAGGCCATCTTTTTCTCGGCCATGCCGCCAACCCAGAGGTCGATGTCCTCAAGGCCGCCGAGCTTTCCACCGGCATAATTCCCGGTCGCGTTAAGGAAGTCCTGCCGGTCGGTCGGAGCCCCCTCACCGCCGAACACGATCTTCCAGGCGGCATCGCGCTTGGCCTCAGTCGTCGCCGCCTGAGTGATCGTACCGTGGGTGCCGTAAGCCGCAATGAAGTTCACGATGGAGGCGGGATTCTTCAGGTTGAGCGCGAAGTCGGTCCAGCTCGTGTAGGCATCGAGCTGCGAGTCGCCATTCGCCGCCTCCTTGAACTGCCGCCGCGCCTCGTTGAGCGACGGAATGCCGGTGTCGCGACCACGGGCGATATTGAGGGCCGCCAGATCGAGCGGGATGCCGAGCAGCTGGTTACGCAGCACATCGGTGACGAACTCGTCAATCTCGTTGCCGACCTGGCTGGTCATGCCGCGAACGA
>NZ_JCACHA010000524.1:0-2092 GCF_059503625.1 Skermanella sp. | reverse complement strand
CGCGACCGGGTGACGGCGGTGTCAGAACGGCTCGGCCGCCGGATCAAGATGCTGGTCGGCAAGCCGGGTCTCGACGGTCATTCCAATGGGGCGGAACAGATCGCGGTCCGTGCCCGCGATGCCGGCATGGAGGTCGTCTATGAAGGCATCCGCCTGACGCCGGCTCAGATCGTCAACGCCGCTTTGGAAGAAGGCGTCCACGTCGTCGGCCTGTCGATCCTGTCCGGCAGTCACGTCGCTCTGGTGACCGAAGTGCTCGACCGGCTGCGCCGGCTGGGTATCGGCGACATTCCGGTCGTGGTCGGCGGCATCATCCCGCTGGAAGACGAGCGTACGCTGAAGGCCGCCGGGGTTGCGCGGATCTATACGCCGAAGGACTACGACCTGACCGCCATCATGAGCGACATCGTCGAACTGGTGGACGAGCGGGGCGAAAAGGCGGCGTGATCGGGTAGGCGAGCCGGGTTCGCGGAGCAGCATCCCCACGGACCCGGCCTGCACCGCTTCGACACTAATTGTTGCGTTTTTGACCCTATCCAGCTACTACCTGTCGTATTGGACAGCCAGTTGCCGGATAGGGCCGACGCAGCCATGAAATTCATCCACGCCGCCGATATCCATCTCGACAGCCCGCTGGTCGGCCTTGCCGCCTACGACGGTGCGCCGGTCGACCTGCTGCGCGGAGCGACGCGCCGGGCCTTGCAGGCGATGGTCGATCTGGCGGAAGCCGAAGCGGTCGATTTCGTCGTGATCGCCGGCGATGTCTATGACGGCGACTGGCGAGACTTTAATACCGGGCTGTTCTTCGTCCAGCAGATGGCGCGGCTGCGCCAACGCAACATTCCCGTCTATGTGATCCACGGCAACCACGACGCCGAAAGCCAGATCAGCCGCAAACTGCCGCTGCCGGAGAACGTGACGATCTTTTCGTCGCGCAAGGCGGAAGTTCATCACGTGCCCGGATTGAAGGTCGCGATCCACGGCCAGAGCTTCAAGCAGCGCGAGGTGCTGGACAATCTGGCGGCGAACTACAAGGCGCCTGTTTCCGGTCACTTCAATATCGGCGTGCTGCACACCTCGGCGGACGGGCGGGAAGGGCACGCCGGCTATGCACCCTGCGTCCCGGCGGACCTTGCGCGGCATGGCTATGACTACTGGGCGCTGGGCCACGTCCATAACCGGGAAGTGCTTCACGAGCATCCCCATATCGTCTTCCCCGGCAACCTCCAGGGACGCAACATCCGGGAAACCGGTTCCAAGGGCTGCACGCTGGTCACGGTCGAGGACGGCCATATCGCGAAGGTCGAGCACCGGTCGGTGGACGTTCTGCGCTGGGCCATGGTGGAAGCCGACCTGACCGGGTGCGAATCGACCGGCGATGCGCTGGGCCGGGTGCGGGCATCGCTGGAAGCGGCGGTGGCTGACGCCGAGGGCCGGCCGCTGGCTGTCCGGCTGCGGCTGAGCGGGGCGACGCCGCTGCACGGCAAGCTGCTGGCCCGCCATGATTCGTTTCAGGCAGAAGTGCGGGCGGTGGCGCTGGACCTTGCCGTCGATGCGGTCTGGATCGAGAAGATCGTCACCGCGACCCGCCCGGTCCGCGACCTCGTCGCCCTCAGCCTGCGCCAGGACGCCGTCGGCAGCCTGATCCGCTCGCTCGACGATCTGGCGACGGACGCGGACCTGCATGCCACCCTTCAGTCGGAACTGGAGGATCTTCTGGCGAAACTGCCGCGTGAGCTTGATCTCGATGGGGGCGATGGGGAGGAGCGGGACGGGGAACTCGCCGGTATCCGCAATCCTGCCGCCCTGATCGGCGAAGCGAAAGCCATCGTCCTGTCCCGACTGCTCGACCAGGAGTTCGACCGATGAGACTGATCCGCCTTGGCCTCGACCGGTTCGGCCATTTCACCGACGGCGCGCTGGAACTTGGCGATGCCGCGGACTTCCATCTGGTCTGCGGCAACAACGAGGCCGGCAAGACCACGACGTTGCGGGCTCTGAGCGACCTGTTCTTCGGGATCGAGACGCGCTCGCCCTACAACTTCAAGCACGACTACGCCGATCTGCGTCTGGCCGCCGAGATCGAGGCGGC
>NZ_JCACHA010000523.1:0-2097 GCF_059503625.1 Skermanella sp. | reverse complement strand
AACGCCGATAGTACTCACCCGGTCATTGACTTGATCTGGCTCCTATGGCCACCTAGCCAAAACATCAAGCAACAGGGAGGCGAGCGTGGCTCACAATGTTGAGAAGGCCGAGACCACTGGACCGGCCGCAAGCCAGCAGCCGGGCTGGGTTAACCAGTGGACGATCTATGCACTGGGCGGCGCCACGGCCATTGCCCTGATCCTGGCCGTCACGGGATGGAACAGGGCCAGTTCCTACCAGGAGCAGGCCAACGGGCTGCGCGCCGAGGTCAATACCTTGAAGGGTCAGGCGTCCGATCTGCAAAGTCAGGTAACCGGCTTGCAGGGACAGGTGAAGGACGCGCAGGGGCAGGCGGCCGCCGCCAACGGTGAGCGGGATGCCTTGAAGCCGCAGCTCGCTAGCCTGGAGCAGCAGATCGCCGGCTTCGGGATCGAGCGGTCGGAGATGCTCAACGAACGGAACGCCATCGTCCAGCGCCTCGGCGTGGCAGCCTCGGCGCGCGACGTGTCGGACGGCAAGATCGTCATGCTGGAAAAGGATTTGGCGCGTCTGACGGCCGAGCGCGACGCGCTGATGCCGCTGGTGGACGAAGTAGCCCAGCTCGAGGATATGCGCGCCGAACTGCTGAACGAACGAAACGCGCTGGTGCAGCAGGTCGGCGGCGTCGCCTGGGCGCGCGACATCGCCACGGCCAAGCTGGCGGACCTGACCAGGGAACGCGATGCGATGGCCGCCGAACGGGACCGGATCGCCGCCGACATCGAGACGATCGAGCAGTCCGTCGGTTCGAAGGAAGAGCTGATGGGGCAGGTAACGCGCCTTCAGGCCCAGGCCAAGGAGATCGAGGGTCAGCTTGCCAACCTGAATGCGCAGCGCGACGCGGTCACCGCCGAGATCGCCCAGAGCGAGAACCGGGTGGCCGAGCTACAGAAGGCTGCCGACCTTGCCGGGCAGAACCTTGCCGCCATCGGCAACGAGGTGGCCCAGCGCACCCAGTCGCTCAACGTGCTGCGCCAGCAGCAGCAGGAAGCGACCCGGCAGGCGGAAGCGGCGAAGGCGGTCTTCCTGGATGCGGAAAAGCAGTTGACCATGCTGCGCGACCAGATGGTCAATCAGGCCGAGGTGCTGCGTGCGGCGGCCATGCCGGAAAACACCGAAAGGACCGCTCCTGCAATGCCGGCGAACGGCAACGCCGACAGCGGGGCGCCTGCCGAAGCGGTCAAGTAGGAAAGCGGCGGCGAAGCAAGACGGGACGGACGCCCCGGTGACTGATCGTCACCGGGGCGTCCGCGTATCCGCGTTACGCCGAAAGATCGGTACAGGAACCGTGACAGATCGGCTCCTCCTTCGCCATAACACGGATTGGGCGTTAACCAGGGTCTTGCTTGGGAAAGCGAACCTTCGGAGCGGGCAGGAGGGAGAATCCATTGATCTGGCACCGCTGGAACCAAGCCGATACACGCTACCTCCGGCGCATGGCGGCCGGGGCCGGCCTGCTCTGCGTACTGGTGCAGCCGATGGCGGCCATGGCGCAGCAGAGCGAAAGTTTCACCTGCACGCTGACCGATCAGGTGCGTAAGGTCGAGCGCATCTACGAGCCGGGCGGCGCTCCCTGCATGGTGCGCTATTTCCGGAACGACCAGCCCGTGCAGACCCTGTGGCGGGCACGGGAGTCGGGCGCCGTCTGCGTCGAAGGCGCGCGCAAGCTGATGCAGGATTTCAGGGCGGCGGGCTACACCTGCACCGGCGCGGGAACGGAGGCCGCAGCCATGCCGGCGCCGGAACCAACCCCGGAACCCGATCCGGCACCGGCACCGCGAAGCGGCACGACGGGGCCTGCCGAACCCGCGGCCGGAGCGGGTGCCAGCCGGCCCGCCGGGAGTCCGTGCTACGCCCTGACCTACGAGGCCTGCGCGCCCGGGAGCGGGAACTGCGACACGAAGCCGGCCTCGATCTGCGCCCAGACCGACAGCCGCTGGCTGATGACAGACGGCATGCCGGCGGACCTCGACCCGCTCACCCGTTTCCTGCCGGGCGATCCCGGCAAGTGCTATCGCGTCTACCGGGAAGGCCAGCCCCGTCCGCTCTGCACGGAA
>NZ_JCACHA010000522.1:0-2098 GCF_059503625.1 Skermanella sp. | reverse complement strand
CGGACGAACTAGCGGTTCCCAATCTTGCCGTGCGGATGAAAACCGTGTCCGATTCAAAATAACCTTTGAACCTCTTGCCGAAATTTTATTGACACTTAAATCTCCATGTGCGACTTCAGTGCATCGAACACAATGAATAACCAGGATACTGGGCATGAGTGACCAGCTAGAACACGATGGGCCTGATGGGGCCATTCTACGGATGACTGCGGAGATAGTATCCGCTTACGTCAGCAAGAATGTGCTTCCGGCGACCCAAATCCCCGAAGTCATCAATACCGTTTTCACCTCGCTGACTGGTTTGAACGGCCAGCCGCGCGAGGTCCAGGCCGAGCCGCAGAAGCCGGCCGTGCCGATCCGCAAGTCCGTGACTCCGGAATACATCGTTTGCCTGGAAGACGGTAAGAAGCTGAAGATGCTGAAGCGGCATCTCCGCTCGACTTACGGCATGACTCCCGACGAATACCGCACGAAGTGGAACCTGCCGCCGGATTACCCGATGGTTGCTCCCAACTACGCAGCTCAGCGTTCCGAGTTCGCGAAGAAGATCGGTCTCGGCCGCTCCTCCGGGCGTCAGACGCGGCGCCGCGCTTCCTGATTCTTCGAGCACTCCGGCGTTTGCCTGATGGCATCGCCGCCGCGCAAGCGAAGGCGCGGTCCGGTCTGCCGGCAAGTCGCATTTTATTTGCCTGACGGGCAGATGGGGCAGGTTTCCGAACCTGCTCGTCTGCCCGGAATTACGAATCCGGTTATCTGAATACTTCCGAACATGGCGGATGCGGCGGCAAACCGACATGCTGATCCGTCCGCCGTTCAGCGCTGGGGCGACGTTCCCGCCTTCTTGGCCAGTACATAGTTCAACTTCGCCAGGACGGTCCGCTTCAGCATTTCCTGACTGTGGTTGAGCGGACCGACTACGCTGACTTCGGTCAGTGTCGCCGCATCCATGGCTGTCGCCTTCATGTACGTACCGACCCGCTGAAATTCCAGCAGGACCTCGCGGTCCGGCGGTTTCGTCATGTGATCTCCTGTTCTTATATAATTTCGGACTGGGCGACCGGTCATGCCGTACCATGGCGGTGGTACGGATGTTGTCCTATGGTGAATAGTGCCGAGAGCCTTTCAATTCGGTAAATTGCTCATCGAGGTCGCCCTTCGCCGGCGGTCCCAGGAATGACGCCAAGGCCGCCGTTCGTCGATGGCCATAAGAATGAAAAGTCGGAGAACACAGTAATGACCGCAAGCCCGATCGCGACTGCTGGGGAGATGGCCGGGGAAACCGGCAGCAAAGGGGCCGCCGTCCGGTTCCAGTGGGAAGATCCGCTGCTGCTGGAAGACCAGCTTACCGAGGAAGAGCGCATGGTGCGCGACAGCGCCCGCGCCTATGTCCAGGACAAGCTGATGCCGCGCGTGATCGAGGCCAACCGGCACGAGCACTTCCACCGCGAGATCATGACCGAGATGGGCGAGCTTGGGCTGCTCGGTCCGACCATCGACGGCTATGGCTGCGCCGGCGTCGGCTATGTCAGCTACGGCCTGATCGCCCGGGAGGTCGAGCGGGTCGACAGCGGCTACCGCTCCGCCATGTCGGTCCAGTCGTCGCTGGTGATGCACCCGATCCACGCCTACGGCACGGAAGAGCAGCGCGAAAAGTACCTGCCCCGGCTGGCGACCGGCGAGTGGGTGGGTTGCTTCGGCCTGACCGAGCCGGACGCCGGATCGGACCCCAATTCCATGAAGACGCGGGCGCGCAAGGCCGATGGCGGTTACCTGCTGTCGGGCTCCAAGCAGTGGATCACCAATTCCCCCATCGCCGACGTCTTCGTCGTCTGGGCCAAGGACGATGCCGGAGATATCCGGGGCTTCGTGCTGGAGAAGGGCATGAAGGGGCTGAGTGCGCCCAAGATCGAGGGCAAGTTCAGCCTGCGCGCCTCGATCACCGGCGGCATCGCGATGGACGAGGTTTTCGTCCCGGAGGAAAACCTGCTGCCCAACGTCAAGGGCTTGAAGGGGCCGTTCGGCTGCCTGAACAACGCGCGCTATGGCATCTCGTGGGGCGCCATGGGGGCGGCGGAGTTCTGCTGGCACCAGGCGCGCC
>NZ_JCACHA010000521.1:0-2099 GCF_059503625.1 Skermanella sp. | reverse complement strand
GGAAACGGCGGAACGGAAACGAATCTGAGCCATGACGCATCCTCTCGAAGGCCGCGGCGACGCCGGCAGGCCCAAGAAGTCAAAACGAGCCCCTACAGCCGGATGGCTGCGGGAAAGGACGAATTGTGGGGATGTGCGGCAAATCGGGCGACGCGCCGGCACCGCGAAAACAAGCGGTGTGCGGGATCTGATTAGCGTCGGCGGATTTGCCCGATAGCTACCGTGCTAACGCCCTTTGGCCGATAGCAACCATACTGACCTCCCTCTCGGGACCGGCCCACTGTTGACCGGTTCTGCCAAAAAGGACGCGGTACGTCGTTGCATAACCTCAAAGGGCCAGCGGCACGTGCGGGTGCGTCAACGACCGTTGAAATACTCTCTTCGCGCGGAAATGCAAGAGTAATTTTGTTTCCGACCGAAATTTTCTGACCGAAAGGTCAGGGCGCAGTCTCAGAGCAGGGCAAGCGCAAGATAGTCGCTGAGATAGCGCCAGATGCAGCCGACCTCGCGGAACCCGACCTGCCGCAGGGCGGCCAGATGGAATTCCATCGTCATCTCCTGCTTGGGCGGAAGGTTGGAGAATCGCCGGTGCCTTTCGGCGACGGCGGCGGCCAGCTCGGGCACCTCTGCGATTCCGTTCCACCAGCCGACCCAGTCGTGGGCGCCCTCGGTTTGCGCGGTCGCGCGGTTGGCCTTGATCGACGCCGCCGCCATCCGCCGCAGCGTCGGCTGGGTCTGGTCGTAGGAGCAGATGTCGCCGTTGACGAAGACGCCGCCGGGCGCCAGCACCCTGGTAAGGTCCTGATAGACGCGCATCAGGTTGGGAGCGCCCAGCCAGTGCAGGGCCGTCGTGCTGACCACGGCGTCGAACTGCCGGCCCTCCAGGTATTCGACCCAGTCGTGCCGGCGCATGTCCAGTTCGATCCAGCTCCGGTCGGGATTGTCGGCGTGGAGAACCCGGGCCAGCGTCAGCAGCACAGGATCGTAGTCGAGCCCGACGATCTCGGCGCCGGGCAGGCGGGCCGCCAAGCGGTCGCCCAGGCTGCCGGGGCCGCAGCCGAGATCGAGGATGACCGGAGCCACCAGACCGGAGGCGGTCAGCGCGTCGGCTATGATCTCGAACCGGCAGTCCCGGAAGCGGACATAGCCTTCCTGCTGACGGTTCCACTCGTCGAGCCACCGGCGCGCGGTCTCAGGCTTCAGGTCTCGAACTCGGGTCGCTGTCAAAGCCTGATCCATCCACGGCATCCTGCATGCGTCTTGTCGAGGGCTAAGCTACAGCCGATACAATACCGACGATAAAACTCTTCGTGTAGCCAAGTCTTCACAATTGCCTGAGCAAAGCTGAGGCAATTGGGTATGTCTCGAATGGTGCGCCGCAGCAATACTTTTGTGAAACCAGGAAGGATTATTGATGTATATCAACGTGTTGACCGACATACCGGACAAATTGGATGAAGAAAGCTTCCAGACCATCCTGAACTCCCGCTCGGTGAGGGTCGAGCGTATCGTCTCCCACGGCCACGCCTCTCCGCCATCTTTCTGGTACGATCAGGACGAGGCGGAGTGGGTTCTGCTCCTCAAGGGAGCGGCCGTGCTGGAGTTCGAAGGCGAAGCCGAACCTCTGAGGTTAACTCCCGGCGACCACGTCGACATTCCGGCCCACCGCCGTCACCGGGTGGCATCGACCGCCCCTGACGAACCCACTGTCTGGCTTGCCGTCTTCTACGACGGCAAGCAGTCCCTTCCTTAAGCTTTCCGCCCCTTGGCAGGCGTCGCACCGCCGCCCAGTTCGCCTTCGAGGTCCGAGATGCGCTTGGCCATCGCGGCGCGGATGCCAGGAGCCACGGTCGGCTTCAACGCGCCGAACTGCTCACGGAGCTGCCGGAGCAGAAGGATCTTCTGGTCGCGGCTCCGCTTGATGGCGACGTTGTCGGAATGCTGGCCTTCGAAAGCGCGCATCGGTGTTCTGCCCTATGGAAAATGGGAAACGCTTGATGGGGCCGGACCATATGATAAGAATCGCTGTTTATCAAGCCGTTACGATCGGATGCTGAGGTGCCGCATCAACTGGAATCACGCCGGTCACCCGAGGATCG
>NZ_JCACHA010000520.1:0-2117 GCF_059503625.1 Skermanella sp. | reverse complement strand
TTATTGAAAGGCGCGGACGCTCCGCTGCCTCTCGATATAATCCTCGGAAGTCATGCCGCCGGTGAAATCACGGTCGATGATATCATCGACCTGTGGCAGTTCAGACCGGGAGCGAAGGAAGCGCACTTCGTTGGCCTCGACTTGAGATAGCCTACCCAAGCTTTTGAAGTGAAGCATTCCGGTTACCTGAACGCGCCGATTGTGAAAAACCTCCGCGATCTGGTGACGTTCGACTTCAATAAGCGCCTTCCCGGAGACGATGCATTTTATGATGTCGCCGGTCACCCGATGCCGGATATACAGCAGCTTCCGGCCAAAACCATCCCGCTCGACACCTTGGAAATATCCCTCGACGGAGCCGAATTCCCGGTAAGGCTTGGAAACCGGCTTGAGGACGCGATCCGTGTTCGCCGCTGCCCCTCGCGCGGTTATCGGCGTTATCAAGATCGGCGGCAATCCTTCGCCGAAATCGACCTCCGTCAGGTTGAGGCCGTTCGTAACACGATCAAAGATCCCACGGGCCTTGGTCAGCACTTTGTCCGTGAAATACTTAGGCCGCTCGGCTGTGGTTTGCAGGAGTTGGAAGCCTTTTGCGGTGCAACTCATCACCAACTCGGCCCGCCGGTCGATGTTCACCGCATAGTTCCTCGGAAATGCCTGACACTCCAGCGCAAGCGGACTGTTCCGGCTGGCATCGACGATCCGCCAATCAATGGCAAGCGCCCCGTCCTCGGCCACCGCTTCCTCGACGCCATGGAGGATTTCCAGGTAATCCCGGACCTGATCAAGCAGGTCTTCCACAGACGGCGCATCGGTGCCAGCGCCGCTCCCGCTTATCCTGATCTTGAACATCCTGCCCATGGCACCCTCACCGGAAACTCGCATCAGGCGATAGCCATGTGCGAGTTGCTATGCATCAGTTTCTTGCTATCAGAACCATTCAATGCTGCGATGATGCATCCACCGTGGAGAATCTTACGCCCGTTATAGCGGAAGTCAAATTCCACAGGGTAGCAATGTCGATGCTTCTTGACGCAGCGGCGGAGGCATCTGCGTGCCTACGTCGTCGGCTTTGAACCATGGCGGCCTTGGCAACTCCCGTCGGATCGGCTGAGGTTACATGTAACCTAAGCCAGGGGGCAGCCATGTCGAGCGGCGTAAGTTCATCACGCGACAAGGTCCGCGCGCACCGGGAGAGGCTGCGTGCGCAGGGATTGCGGCCGATTCAGATATGGGTGCCCGATGTGCGAACTTCCGCTTTCAAGGCTGAGGCGCACAGGCAATCAGCAGCGGTAGCGCGCAGCCCGCATGCCCGAGAGGATCAGGCATTCATCGACGCCGTATCCGACTTGGGAGACGAGGATTGAAGCGCGGAGAGATCTGGACCGTCTCAGGCGGAAAAGACCATGCGGGGAAGCCGCGCCCTGCTGTGATAATCCAGGATGACCGTTTCGACGGCACGGACTCCGTCACTATCTGCGGCTTCACCAGAGACTCGACCGATGCGCCCCTGTTCCGCCTGCCGGTGGAGCCAATTGTGACCAACGGCTTATCGGTCACCAGCCGAATCATGGTCGATAAGGTCACCACGGTACCCAGGTCGAAGATCGGCAGCCCGGTTGGCCGGCTGGGAGCCGAAGACATGGTGCGACTTAACCGCGCAATTCTGGTATTTCTCGGCATCGCAGAGCTTTCTACGGCGGTGGAAGATCGCTGACGAATGCGATGTGCTGAAAGGAACGGTTGTCATGTCCAGTTCCCGCAATACTGCTAAAGGCTGCAAATACATAGTCAGATGCCATTTTTTTCAATCTGACTCCCTCTTCCCGCTCTATAACCATCGTCTCTTGACAGTTTTAGCGCAAGATCACACTCAGGAGCGGCATTTTGTAGCAGAATATGATCTTTTAAGATCCATTCTATCATGTTATGCCTACAAAGAGGCAAACCGAGTTACCCAGAGTGATCTTTGTCGGGAGCATGAGAGCAACGATGGCAAAAAACTTGCGTCTCACTAAGTTCATTAATGTTGATTTGAATGATCCGTTCTTCGATAGCTTAAAAAATCAATATAAAGAATTTCCAAAATGGTTTGTGAAGAAAGCTAATGAGCCCGT
>NZ_JCACHA010000519.1:0-2118 GCF_059503625.1 Skermanella sp. | reverse complement strand
CCAGCCGGATCACGTCGCCGTCCTCGGGCACCAGGGCACGCTCGACGCCGCAGCCGCGCGCAAGGCGGGCATGGGCTTCCAGGTGATGGATCTCGCCATGGACCGGCACCGCGAAGCGGGGGCGGATCAACTCGTACATGCGGGTCAGGTCTCCGCGCGCGGGATGGCCGGAAACGTGGACCGGGGCATCCGACGGCGTGACGATGCTGACGCCCATCCTGGTCAGCAACTCATAGATCGCGCCGATCGCGTCCTCGTTGCCCGGAATGGTCCGGGCGGAGAAGATCACGGTATCGCCGGCCTGGAGCGCCAGCGAGCGGTGCTCGGCGCGGGCGATCTTGCTGAGTGCCGAACGCTCCTCGCCCTGGCTGCCGGTGCAGATCAGCACGAGGTTGCGGCGGGGAATGCTGGACGCTTCCGACAGGCTGAGGAAGGGCTGAAGCCCGTCCAAGTAGCCGCAGGCGCGGGCGGCCTTCTCCATCCGCAGAAGCGAGCGGCCGGCGAGCACGACCTTGCGGTCGTTGGCGGCTGCCGCCTCGGCGATTCCCTTCATCCGGGCGACGTTGCTGGCGAAGCAGGTCACCGCGATGGCGCCCCGACGTCCCCGGAAGGCATCGACCAGACCGGCGCGGGCCTGACCTTCGGAGCCGGTCGAGCCTTCGACCTGCGCGTTGGTGCTGTCGCAGACCATCGCGAGCACGCCCTCGTCACCGAAGCGCTTGAGGGCTGCGAAGTCCGTGCTCTGGCCGACCAGCGGTTCCGGATCGAACTTCCAGTCGCCGGTGTGCAGCAGGTTGCCGGCACGGGTCCGGATCGCGAGCGAGACGGGTTCCGGCACCGAGTGGGTGACGGGGATCGCCTCGATATCGAACGGACCGATGCGGAAGCGCCCGCCGATCGCGAAGGTGTTGACCTGCACGGCGCGGGCGACGCCGGCTTCCTTCAGGCGCTCGCGGATCAGGTGCGTCGCGAAGGGAGTGGCGTAGATCGGGCATTCCAGCCGGGGCCAGAGATGGTGGATGGCGCCGATGTGGTCTTCGTGGGCATGGGTGACCACGAGGCCGACGACGTCGTCCATCCGCTCTTCGATGAAGGCCGGATCGACCATGAAGGACTGGACTTCCGGCATGTCGTCGCCGCCGAAGGCGACGCCGGCATCGACGATCAGCCATTTGCCGGCATGACCGTAGAGGGTCATGTTCATGCCGATGCGGTTACAGCCGCCGAGCGGAAGGAAGATGATCTCGTCGGTGCCGGGAACCGGGCCGCGTACGGGGTCGGTCTTGGGAGTACGGGCAGCTTGATTGGTTGCCTGAGTACGGGGGGCTTGATTGCGGGAGCTGGGAGTACGGGCAGCGGCGGGGGCCGCCGTTCTGGCTGGGACCGTCGGCGACGTGGAGATCAGGGGCTGTTCCCCGACACCGAGATCCTGAGCGCTACGGACGGATAGGGTGGATGTCCGCGAACGGCGGCGATCCCTTGGACTTCTCATGCAGTTTGTTCTTTCTTGCTTGCGTCGGAAATCAGGCGGATTGAAACCACGGATTTCGGACCGGTTTAAAATGACGCATCGTCTGAATGCGCCCACTGAATTTCGGAAAACTTTTGGAAAAGCTTGATGAGTGACCGAAAATACGGCCAAACGCCGATCAAGCCGGCAGTGCGGATCCAGTCTCGGACGAACTGGAGATATGAGACGAAAACGGAAAAACGAATAGCCCGGCTGCTCTGACCGCCGCCGCATAAGCGGAACGATCTGAGAACCGGGTGCGATGATCGGGTTCATGGTGGAGGGGGCTGGATTCGAACCAGCGTACGCTATCGCGGGCAGATTTACAGTCTGCTGCCTTTAACCACTCGGCCACCCCTCCGGATGGATCGAACTTGAAGCCCCTGAGGGGAGGTAGTGGTGGAGCCAAGCGGGATCGAACCGCTGACCTCTACAATGCCATTGTAGCGCTCTCCCAGCTGAGCTATGGCCCCAATCTCTGGAACGCCCATGTCGATGGGCGATGTCGTCGTGTCGTCTCTTCGTGTCTCGTGTCGGTACCGCTCACCGGCAACTCCCCTGCCCTACGCGGCGCCTGCCCTTAGCGGCTGCCGATCAGGTCTTACGTG
>NZ_JCACHA010000518.1:0-2122 GCF_059503625.1 Skermanella sp. | reverse complement strand
CAGGGGCCGAGCGCCGAGCGCCCGAAGCTGTAGGCTCCACCCGTATGGGGAAGGGCCGGCGACATCTCGGCAAGGCTGAAGCAGAGGCCAAGATACATGACGACGACGATCAGCGTCGCGATGAACAACCCGCCGAAGCCGCCGGCCGCCAGACCGAAGTTCCAGCCGAAGAAGTCTCCGGAGATGACGGCGCCGACGCCGAGCGCCCAGAGCGACCATACCCCGGCATATTTTCGAAGACCCCGCTTCTCGAAGTAGGCGGCATCGACCGCATGGTACCGGACACCGTCTATGCTCTCAGGTTCAGGCATGATGACCTCGGGTTTGAGTTGATGCGCGGATGCTCCGGGGACGATCCTCTATCGGTTTTTTGTGCTTCTTGGCTTTTCTGGTTATGTCGAGTTCAGCGAAGGCCGCGCAGGCGTTCGCTACGGCGGCGCAAGGCCTCCATCACGGTCATCAGGGCGACGGACAGGACGATCAGCAGCGTGGCAGCCGCCGCGATGATCGGGCTGATGTTCTCCCGGATACCGTCGAACATCTGACGCGGCAGAGTGCGGTCCTGCGGACCGGTCAGGAACAGGGCCACGACCACCTCGTCGAACGAGGTGACGAACGCAAAGAGTGCGCCAGACACCACTCCGGGCAGGATCAGCGGCAAGGTGATCCTGAAGAATGCCAGCGTCGGCCCGGCCCCCAGGCTGGCCGCCGCCCGCGACAGGTTGGTGTCGAAGCCCTGGAGCGTCGCCGACACCGTGATGACGACGAAGGGTGAGGCCAGGGCGGTATGGGCCAGCGTCAGCCCGACGAGGCTGCCGGTCAACCCGAACGGCGCGTAGAAGAAATAGACGCCGACCGCGACGATCACCAGCGGGACGACCATGGGCGAGATCAGCAGCGCCAGCACCAGCGAACTGCCGGGAAACTTGGCGCGCTGAAGGCCAAGCGCCGCCAGCGTGCCGAGCACCGTCGCCAGGATCGTCGAGGCGAAGGCGACGATCACGCTGTTGCGGAGCGAAGACAGCCAGCGCTCCGACCCGAGCAGTTCGTGGTACCAGCGAAGCGACAGGCCCGGCAGCGGGAAGCTCAGGAACGATCCGCTGCTGAACGACAGGGGCACGATCACCAGGATGGGCAGGATCAGGAAGCCCAGCACCAGGACCGCGACGGCCCAGAGCGTCACGTGCCACGCCCGTTCAAGGGGGGAGGCATAGGGAGGCAGGCTCATGACCTTCAACCCATCTTCATGCCGTCGACGCCGACGAGCCTGGCGTAGATCCAGTACAGCAACAGGGTCGCCACCAGAAGCACCGAACCTAATGCCGCCGCCATGCCCCAGTTGATCGTCTGGTTGGTGAAGAAGGCGACGAAATAGCTGACCATCTGGTCCCCTGCCCCGCCGACCAGCGCCGGCGTGATGTAGTACCCGACCCCCAGGATGAAGACGAGCAGCCCGCCCGCCCCGATTCCCGGTATTGTCTGCGGCAGGTAGACCCGCCGGAATGCCGTGAACGGCGTCGCCCCCAGGGAGGTCGCCGCCCGCACATAGGCCGGCGATATGCCTTTCATGACGCTGTAGAGCGGCAGGATCATGAAAGGCAGCAGGATGTGGACCATCGCCACATAGACGCCGACGCGGTTGTAGACCAGTTGAAGCGGTTCGGTAATCAGGCCCAGCGTCTGAAGCGTCTCGTTTATCGGCCCTTCGCGCTGAAGCAGCACGACCCAGGCGCCGGTGCGGACGAGGATCGAGGTCCAGAACGGCAGCAGGACCAGTATCATCAGCAGGTTGGCTATCCTCGGCGGCAGGCTCGCCAGCTTGTAGGCCAGCGGGTAGCCGAGGATCAGGCAAACGACCGTCACGACGATCGCGATCCAGAAGGTGCGGACGAAGATATCGACGTAGATCGCCCGGTCCGGCGCTACCGACACGATATTGCCGTCGGCATCCATCTCACGGTCGACGGCGGCCAGCAGGTAGAGCGGCGTGAAGGGTGCAGCGGCGCGGCGCATCACTGCCCATGTCGCCGGCTCTCCCCAGATGGCGTTGGCGCCGGTCAGGGTCTTCTGCCAAGTGCCGTCGGGCTGCTCCGGCAAGGACCGGGCGGTGGCGAACAGGGCC
>NZ_JCACHA010000517.1:0-2126 GCF_059503625.1 Skermanella sp. | reverse complement strand
GGCGACTTCAAGGACGTGCCGATCATCGAGGTCCATGTGAAACCCGGCGACACGGTGGCGGTGGAAGACCCGCTGCTGACGCTGGAATCCGACAAGGCGACACTGGAGGTGCCGTGCCCGCAGGCCGGCACCATCGGCGAGGTCAAGGTGAAGCCCGGCGACAAGGTCTCGGAAGGCGACCTGATCGTCATGCTGGAAGCCGAGGGCGGGGCCGCGATCCCGCCCAAGGAACGGCTGCGGGAAGACGCAGCACCATCGGCTGGCGAGGCCCAGGCCGGCTACGGCTCGCCGGCGGGAGCCTATGAGTCGATCGAGGTCAAGGTCCCCGACATCGGCGATTTCAAGGACGTGCCGGTAATCGAGATCCTGGTCAAGGAGGGTGACCAGATCAGCGCCGAAGACCCGGTGATGACGCTGGAATCCGACAAGGCGACGATGGAGATCCCGTCGCCGGCGGCGGGCACCGTCGGCCCCATCCGGATCAAGGTCGGCGACAGGGTGTCCCAGGGCGACACCATCATGTCGCTCCAAACGCAGGCGGCGGCCAAGCCCAACGGCGCCGCGGCGACCATGCCGCAGCATGCACCGGCCAGTGCGCCGGCGGGCAAGCCGGCCAGCACCGTGGCGGGCGATATCCATGCCGAGGTGCTGGTGCTGGGGGCAGGACCCGGCGGCTACACCGCCGCGTTCCGCGCCGCCGACCTGGGCAAGCAGGTCGTGCTGATCGAGCGCTGGCCGACATTGGGCGGCGTCTGCCTGAACGTCGGCTGCATCCCGTCGAAGGCCCTGCTGCACGCGGCCAAGGTGATCGACGAGACGCAGGACATGGGCAACCATGGCATCCGCTTCACCGATCCGACCATCGACATCGATGCGCTTCGCAGCTGGAAGGACGGCGTCGTCAAGAAGCTGACCGGCGGCCTGACCGGACTGGCGAAGCAGCGGAAGGTCAACGTCGTGTCCGGCTTCGGCCGGTTCATCTCGCTCAACCAGGTCGAGGTCGAGCAGGCGGACGGATCGAAGAAGGTCATAACCTTCGATCAGGCCATCATCGCGGCGGGGTCGGAGCCGGTGACGCTGCCGTTCATCCCGCACGACGATCCGCGCGTGATCGACAGCACCGGGGCACTGGAACTGGGCGGCATCCCGAAACGGCTGCTGGTGCTGGGCGGCGGCATCATCGGGCTGGAGATGGCGACGGTCTACCACGCGCTGGGATCGAAGGTGACCATCGTCGAGCTGATGGACCAGATCATCCCCGGCGCCGACAAGGACATCGTGACGCCGCTGATGAAGCGAATTCAGAAGAAGTACGAGAACATCCACCTGAAGACCAAGGTGACCAAGGTCGAAGCGACCGAAGCGGGGCTGGTAGCCCATTTCGAAGGCGGCAAAGCGCCGGAAACCGATACCTTCGACCGCATCCTGGTCGCGGTCGGCCGGCGGCCGAACGGCCGGACCATTGGGGCGGAGAACGCGGGCGTCGCGGTGGACGAGCGCGGCTACATCGCCGTGGACAAGCAGATGCGGACCAACGTGGCCCACATCTACGCCATCGGCGACGTGGTCGGCCAGCCGATGCTGGCGCACAAGGCGGTCCACGAAGGCCGCGTCGCGGCGGAGGCCGCTGCCGGCAAGAACAGCTTCTTCGACGCCAAGGTGATTCCGTCGGTCGCCTATACCGATCCGGAAGTGGCCTGGGTCGGTCCGACCGAGAACGAGCTGAAGGCCAAGGGCGTCAAGTACGGCAAGGGGGTGTTCCCCTGGGCCGCCAGCGGCCGGTCGCTGTCGCTGGGCCGCGACGAGGGCATCACCAAGATCCTGTTCGACGAGACGACGGACCGTATCCTCGGCTGTGGCATCGTCGGTCCCAGCGCCGGCGACCTGATCGCGGAAGCGGCGCTTGCGATCGAGATGGGAGCCGACGCCGAAGACATCGGTCTGACCATCCACCCGCACCCGACCCTGTCGGAAACGATGGGGATGGCGGCGGAAGCCTTCGAGGGCACCATCACCGACCTCTACATGCCGAAACGCAAGTAACGGCAACCGATACAGTAACGAGAGTGCCTCGTAGGTCGGTCTAGAGCGAAGCGGCAGCCGACATAGACGCGCCTGCTTGTCGG
>NZ_JCACHA010000516.1:0-2126 GCF_059503625.1 Skermanella sp. | reverse complement strand
CGCCCTCGACCGTGAGCAGTGCCGTGTGTCGGATGGCAGCGGGATCGATCCTCTGGCCCTTCCATGTCATGGTTCCGCGGGGAAGTGCATGCTGCTGGAAAATCCGCGAGACGGTTTGCAGGAAAAACTCGGCCGTCAAGTCCATGACGGAGAGGTACTCGTCGTAGAATTTACGGTGCTGGTCGGCACTGTCGCCATCCCCGCGCACCAGGTGTTCGAACAGCTTCACGTGAGCGTCCACGTGCCTGTCGAGGTTCATCGACATGAAACCGGTCAGCTGGATGAAGCCTGGATAAACCTGACGGAAGCCTCCGGGATAATAAGCCGGAACCGACTGGATGACGGTATGCTCGAACCATTCCAGCGGTTTCGTGGTCGCCAGTTCAGTGACTACGGTCGGTGCCGCGGTGGTGTCGATCGGGCCGCCCATCAGGACCATGGAGGCGGGCTGGTTCGGATCGTTGTTCTGGGCCATCAGGGAAACCGCGCACAGAACCGGCACGGTCGGCTGGCACACCGCGATGACGTGGGTATGCGGGCCGAGGTGAACTAGAAACTCCATCACGTACGTGATGTAGTCTTCCAGATCGAAGGAGCCCCGGGACAGCGGCACGGTGCGCGCGTCGAGCCAGTCGGTGATGTAGACGTCGTGCTCGGGCAGCAGCGCCTCGACCGTGCCGCGCAGAAGCGTAGCGTAATGGCCCGACATCGGGGCGACAACGAGAACCGTCGGATGGACCTCGTCGGTATCGCGTTCGAAATGGACGAGATTGCAAAACGGCTTTGAGAGGACTGGAACTTCCTTCACTGCCACATCGTCACCGTTGACCCTGGTGACGGAAAGACCGAAAGCCGGTTTGCCAAACCGCCGCGTTGTGCGCTCGAACAATTCCGCTCCAGCGGCGATAGTGCGACCGAAATGCGTATAGGATGCGGGACTGAACGGGTTCTGAAAAGCGTTCTGTGTAGCTTCCGCCAGCACGCGTGCCGGATACAGGACCGCATGCTGCATGTCATAGAGATCGTAGAGCAAAGTTCCCTCACTTACCTGGCCCGCCCCCATTGGAACACATCTCATCTCTTCGAGCGCTCCGGAGAGACTTTCACCGATTCTGCCGCAGCTACCTCTTTGCTGGATTTCTGCCCATTGAGGAGTTGCTCAGGCTACAGCAACATCCTCATATCAACTTTGTTTCACCGTACAACTTTTGTGGCTCCTATGTGTAATTCGGCGCGCTATCGGACCCCTGATCGGCACCCAAGGCAGACCCTGGTAAGACAGGTAAATCACCACGACCTATAACGGCTTGTTGCGCGTTGAGCGGGGTCCGTGTTCGAGGCCGATCAGGGGTCTGACGGCGCACCGAATCACAGCAGCCGGGGCGGCCAACTTGCGGATCTCGTCAGCATGCTCCGGATCGAAGGCGCCGGCGGGCAATACGAGGTCGCCGAGGATGCCGGTCGACACCACCAGCCCCGCCCCCTGCCCCGTTGCCGCCGTAAAAACCTCGTCCTCCGCCATGTCCCCTCCCCCGCTTTGCCGCAGGTTCCCCTGCTCCGCCGCCTGGTTATCCCACCGGACGCCGGGCTGTCCAGGCCGTTTTCTCCTCAAGGTAGCTGTATCGAAAACTATGCTCGTAAACAATGTCCGAAAAGAACGCGTGTCGGACACCTCAGGGATCCCCTCATTTTTATACTTCTGGATGCCTCTAAATGACTTGTTTGACGACATCGATTACGAAATGTCGGCCTATAGGTTGTTGCAGCTATCGGAAAGCCGTCGAGCGTCACAACCATAAAGCGGTTATGGCGGTAAGAGCCTGGTGCCCATTGAGCGGCATAGCATTGATTTCCCTAGCAGAAAAATGAGGGGATAGTTGAGGTCGGACACAGAAACGATTTCTTGTAATGGGGGCATTACTGCTAATTTATTTAGTTACTGAGGGAGTTCTAATAGAATATTCTGAGTGATTTCTTGGATTTTTTGGGGAAAAATACTCTATCCAATGTTATTGCATAGTCAATATGTTCGGATAGTCTTAAAAACAACAGGATTACATGCTTATCTCACTGCTGCACTCCAAGTCCAACGTGATCCGCACTGGTCGGGCGGCGTCCATGATTTA
>NZ_JCACHA010000515.1:0-2126 GCF_059503625.1 Skermanella sp. | reverse complement strand
ATCATCAGGATGACGATCAGGACGTAGAAGGGGGCGATCTCGTACATGTTTCCCCAGTTGAGGAACTGGCTGTCGAAGAAGTGCGCGACGTTCTCCAGCAATCCGACGATCAGGCCGCCGATCACGGCGCCCAGGATGCTGTCCAGCCCGCCCAGGATCACCGCCGGGAAGACCTTGATGCCGAAGAAGGACAGGGCGGACGACACGCCGTTGACCGTCCCGACCACCACGCCCGCCACCGACGACACCATGGCGGAGATCGCCCAGCTCAGCGCGAAGACGGTGCGGACGGAGATGCCGAGCGACTGCGCCACCTGCTGGTCGAAGGCGGTCGCCCGCATTGCCAGACCCATCTTCGAATATTTGAAGAACCAGCCGAAGCCGGCCATGATGAACAGCGAGATGCCCAGGCTCATCAGGTAGACGCTTTGCACCTGAAGCCCGAAGACGCTGACCGACTGGGTTTCGAAAATCGGCGGGAAGGGCTTGGCGAAGACGCCGAACATCCACTTCATCAGGGCCTGGAAGAAGATCGACAGGCCGATCGTGACCATGATGACCGAAATGATCGGTTCCCCGATCATCGGCCGCAGCACGACGATCTGGAGAATGACACCGAATGTCATCATGAAGGCCAGCGTGATCAGGAAGCCCCAGACGAAGGGGATCTGGTAGGTCGTCAAAAGCCACCAGCAGGCCCAGGCCCCGATCAGCAGGAATTCGCCCTGGGCGAAGTTGACGACTTGGCTTGCCTTGTAGATCAGCACGAACGACATGGCCACGACGCCGTAGAGGGCGCCGACGATGATGCCATTGACGACGAGCTGGAACAGCAGGTTCCAGTTCATGGCGAGGTTCCCTCCCAGGCCGCGTTCTTGTTCTTGGCTTTGTTTTTGAATCCGGGAGCCGGCGGTTGCGACACTATCGCCACGCGCGGCCGTTCGGTGAATTCTATCGTATGGGGTATGGTCCCGGTCGCCGGCCGGGAATTGGCCCGACCGGCTAACCGAGGAGCGAATGGATGCGAAAACCATCCACCCTCCTGTGGCTCGATCTCAGAGTCTGGCGGATTTCCATCCGCCTGCTTGTGACCAGAGCCTAGGAGGTGCCGGGGGGCGCTCAGAACGTCCTCCGGCAGCTCCCTTCTACCCCAACTTCCCCGAAATTGCAACGCGCTCGCCATCACGCCGCCCGCTTCGGAAAGGCCGGGGCCGTGTCGCCCGGCGCGAGATCGACCACTTTCAGGACCGTCCGGATGCGCTGTTTCGTGCCGTCCTGGTAGGCGATGGTGGTGTCCACGTCGATGCTGGGGCGGCCGCCATAGATAGCGTCGATGATGGTGCCGTATTTCTCGGCGATCACGCTCCGGCGTACCTTGCGGGTCCGGGTCAGCTCGCCGTCGTCGGCGTCCAGTTCCTTGTAGAGCAGCAGGAACTTCCGGATGCGCTGGGCGTCGGGCAGGGTCTTGTTGACCGTCTCGACCTCGCGCCGGATCATTTCGTAGACTTCGGGGCGGCTCGCCAGATCGGTGTAGGTCGTGAAGGAGATCCGGTTCTTCTCCGCCCATTTCGAGACGATCGGGAAGCGGATGCAGATCATCGCCGCCAGATGCTCGCGCTGGTCGCCCAGGATGACGGCTTCGGCGACATAGGGGCTGAACTTCAGCTTGTTCTCGATGTACTGGGGCGAGAACCGGTCGCCAAGGCTGGTCGTGGCGATGTCCTTGATCCGGTCGATCACGACGAGATGTCCCGACTTGTCGAAATAGCCGGCGTCGCCGGTGTGCATCCAGCCGTCCCGCAGGTCGGCGGAGGCGGCTTCGGTCCCGAAATATCCCGCGAACATGTTGGGGTGGCGGGTCACGATCTCGCCGACGCCGTTATGGTCGGGGTTGTCGATCTTGACCTCGACAGCACTGTCGAACGGCTTGCCGACCGTATCGAAGTTCACGTCTCCCGCCGTGTGGATGGTATAGGCCCCCAGCGTCTCGGTTTGGCCGTAGAGCTGGCGCAGCGGCACGCCCATCGCCATGAAGAAGCGGAACGTCTCGGGTCCCAGCGCCGCACCGCCGGTAGCGGCTGACCGCAGGTTGGTGAAGCCCAGCCGGTCGCGTAGCGCCTTGAACA
>NZ_JCACHA010000514.1:0-25425 GCF_059503625.1 Skermanella sp. | reverse complement strand
CTCATGCTGCGAAGGCTATGCCGAAGAACAATATGATCCCGGACGGACACTCAGGGACGCCCGCTGTGTCGTTCAAGGCCAACCCTGAACGCCGGCACCGCCTTCTCCAGCAGAGTTCTGTCAGGCCTCGTGCCAAGCACCCGATTAGGTCAGCCAGAGTAGGGCTGGCAGGCTCTGGCTCCAGACTTGACGGGAGCCGGGGGGTAGAATGGGATTGCGTGGCCTGCAGCTCGAACGAGGTGACCGAGCAGTTGGAGCGCACCGCCCGAGGCTACCGGCGGTTCCGCTGCCAAAGCTGCAGTCAGCAGTACAATGGACGTGGCAAGGTGAACGCCAGGCACGAGACGGGTGAAATCATCTGCGACGCAAGCTTCTGGAGCTGCATGACGCAATCCGATAGCCCCCTTTCAGACGTGGCCCATGGCGGCGATTTGGGGGCAGCGCGCCGGCTCTTCCCGCGGGCGCCCGCTTCCTTCCCCGAGCTGTCGACCGCGATAAACCCCCATGGCTACCCAATGCCACCGGTCGGGGCCGAAGTCGTCACGCCGGTGCCGACCGCCGTCGCCCGGCTCGAGGCGTTGGCCGCGGAGCGCTATGGTGCGTCCTCGGCGGCACATGTGGTGGCGGCGGCGGGGACGCGGATCCTGCCGCCTTGTCGTGTGCGGCAGCATCGCTGGTCGAGACGTGCAAGCTCAATGGTGTCGATCCACAGCGCTACTTCACCGACCTGCTCACCCGCCTGGTCAATGGCTGGCCTAATGACCGCATCGACGAACTCATGCCCTGGTGCTGGGCCGACCTGCAGGAGCCGACAGCCTCCGCCGAGAGCACCATGGGCCCGTCGACGTCGGTTACTCTCAATCCGCGCCGAGCGCCGGTCCCCGCCGAGCGGCCCTGGCGCCACCGAACCTGCCTCCCGCACCAGCGCCGCCCACCGGATCGCGTCGGCCGCGCTCACTCCGAAGCGGACCGCCGCTGCCCGGCAGGACGACCCCACCGCGATCGTAGCCACCGCCCGTTTTCACAAGTCGACCGACAGCGTCTTGGACATGCCCATCGCCCCGCATGCCGAGGGACGACTGAATCACCGCCGTGCCGCCAGTGGGGTCACAAGCGATTCAGTCAGGCAGGACGCCGCTCTAGCGGTGTCACGCACCACCCAACATGCCTCGATGCGGGCGACCCTGCCCGCTACCAGTCATGTCACGGTACCCTGGGCGGAGCGCTGGGTGCGCTCGGCCTGGAGTTGAGCGATGAGACCCCAAATCAAGGCCCAGCCTGGGTTATTGCGGAGAGCCTGGTGCCGGTCCGGCTGGCCGGTCAGATGCCGGGCCAGGGTCGGCTCAGTGACGAAGCGGCGCAGGCTGTATAGTCCGGCAAAGAGAGCTGTCTCGCCGAGGCGTGGCGCGCCGCTGACCGACCGCGGACGGTTACCCGGAGCGAAGAGACGGATTGATGGCACGCCGCGGCATTCGAAGATTTCCCGCACGGCGTTCAGCCGGGGGCTGGAGGCAATGTCGATCACCAGCTCGGGCGCCATGCCGGCCGCGGCGATGTCGTTGAACAGGCTGTCGATGGTGAGCAGGCGGTAGCCCGGCAGGGTAGGCGCCTCGGTTGCACCGGAGGCGAGGAGGATGGACGGCGGCGCGATGTCGCGGCTATGGCGGGACTGCACGGCTAGGCTTGCCAACAGGCGCGGATCATCGGCCCGATCGGCAAGCAGAAGCTGGCCGCGGCGCCCGGCCGCATCCACCACCCAACGGGCATAGGCCTGATTGGCATCAAAGAAGGCCGGCACGCGGAGATGACGGAGGCCGGGGCGATGGCGTACGGCGCTGACCGCGGGCCCGTCGGTCCGCGACAGCAGGTAGAGTTGCGTGAAGCGGCTGGTCAACGCCTCGACGTCGGCGGCAAGGTCGGTGCCGCGCAATGCCCAGATGTCATAGGGAAGGAAGGCCGGCACCGTCGCGGTGTGCAGCAAGCGGAGCGCCGGCGGCCGGCCTGCGAACCAGAAACCGAGCTGTCCGCTACTGACGAGATCAGCCAACGGCATACGGCGTAGCCGGCCGAGCGCCTCCATTGGGGGCACGCTAGGGTCGGCCGTGGTGAGTTCCGGCAGGGTGATGATCTCGCCGAGCCGGCGCAGACGGTGGAGCGCATCGGGATCCGGCCGCGCATCGACAGTGCCACCCAGGACGAAGTGCACCGGCACGAGATTCGAAAGATAGCGCGCCGTATCGCAAACATGGTCGAACACTAGTGAGCCGGTACGCAGTTCAGCCGCATCAAAGACGATGCAGAGGCCGGGCGGTACGTGCCAGCGCTGCGCCGCGGTGCGCGCCAGCGTGATACCGAAGCGCTGCTGCGACGCCATCGAGGAGGCGAAAGAGGCGGCTTCGAGCTCCGCTAGCTGCTCCGGCTTCGCCACCACTTCCTTGCAGGCCCACAGCATGGCTTGGAAGGAATCGAGAGTGTGGAAGGGATGCGTCGGCGAATAGCCCTCGAAGGCATGGCTATGGGCGATCACCGCCTTGCAGAGATTCAACGCCTCGCCGACCTTGATCTTGAGGCCGGTGGAGAAAGTCATCGGCGCCAGGACGGCATCGACGTTGCGGTAGAAATCATCGAGGTTTTCCACCCGGCCACGCAGTTCGACAAAAGAAGGCAGGCGGTCGCGGGCGAGATCATCGCAACAGCTACCGACGACGATGAAGCGGCAGGGCAGTAAGGTGCGCTCGATATAAAGTCGTGCTGCATCGAGGAAAGCACGGATATTGGCCAGGTTGACATTGTTGCGCGCGCCAACCAGGCCGAATCGAAGGATGCCGTGTGCCGGCTCGGTACGAAGCAGCGGCCGGATCGGTTCGACATAAGGCAGGGTGTGGACCGGTGTGCTGGTCAAGGTGCGAAAGAAGGCCGCCTCCTCCTCCTTGATGGCCCAGACCATGTCGGCGCGGTCGAGCGCGATGCGCTCCTCCGCCTCCGTCGTGTAAAAGAACTCTGGCTTCAGGCCGTTGGCTTCAAGCACCGCACGCCGGCCGGCGAAGCGGTCATGCGTGTCGAGGATCTTCAGCACGCCGCGGGGTGCGAAGTCGAGCGCCTTGCTCAGCCAGGTGTAGTTGACGATACAGACATCGAACTGCCGCGTGGTGAAAAGCCAGCGCAGCATGTCGCCGATCGCCGGATCCCACCATTCGTCGATGCGGTGATCGTCACCCCCGGCGGGAGGCATGTGCAGGTGGCGGGTGACGGGGATGGTGTAATGCGCATCCCAGGCCTGTTGCATGGCGTGTAGCGCGGCGAGCGGGGGCTCGCGTCGCCAGTCGAGTTCCGAGGCATAGTGCAGGTAGTGGATCTCGGCGCCCTTCGCGCGCAGGTCCTGGCAAACCTGGTAAATGCGTTTGCGGTTGCCGTAGTCCTGCGGGTGGGTTGGGGTCGGCGCCAGCACCAGCACGCGGAGCCCGGCCCAGGAGCGTGGATCGGCAGACTCAGTCATCGCTGTCGCTTGCCCCACCGAGCAGGCTGACGACGGCTGCGTAGACGGCGGACATCTGCCAGTGCAGGTCGCCTGCAGTGCCCTGGGGCAAGGCGAGTGCCCGAAGGGTGCGGAGATGCGGCGGCTGGTGGGCAAGGAAAAGCTTCAGCTCGTGCCAGTGTTGCTCCACACCGGCGCGGGTCGCCTCCGGCGCCCGGACGAAGTCGGAGACGGCCTGCCAAGCGATGCGGCGGCGCAGCCATGCCTGGCTCAGACGCGCGGGGTCAATACAATGCTCAACGACCGCATGCGGAGTATAGCCGATGGCGCCGCCGAGCGCTTCCAGCCGTGCGGCGAGCTCCGTCTCGTCGTTCGACATCAGCGCGATGCCGGAGCCGATGCGACCGAGCGCCGGGCTGAAGCCTCCGGCGTCGCGCAGCTTGTCGATGCGGTAGGAGACATTGGCGCCGACGACCCATTCGTCCGGCTTCAGCGGCCGCACCTCGCCGCCGAGATCGAGCACGGAGAGATAGGGCAGCATCGCTGGCCCCAACCAATCCGGTGTTGGTGTGGTGAAGTGCGGCAGCACGCGCCCGCCGATGCAGACGACGCCCTCGCCGAGCTCGGCATGCGCCGCCAACATGTGCTCAAGCCAGTCTGGCGCGGCGAAGGCATCGTCGTCGAGATAGACGATAATGGAGGCGCGCGCTTCCTGGCTTGCGACGTTGCGGGCGTTGGAAAGGCCGGGCGTCTCGATATGAAGCCAGCGTAGGTTGCCAATGCCGGCATAGGCCTTGGCTTCCCTCGCCGAGCGCGCCGAATCGGGCGAGTTGTCGACGACGAGGATTTCGAAGCGCCCGGCCGGCAGGGTTTGGTTACGGAGCCGGGCGATCGACTCCACCAGCATGTCGTAGCGGTCATAGGTGCAGATCGCCACCGTGGCGAGCGGCGTGGCCGGGGCCGCGGGCATAGGCGCTCGGCGTCTCGTCGGCTTTTTCATCAGGCACTCCGGCGCAGGCAGGGCAGGGCGTGGCCGTCAGGCCGGAACGAGCTCGATATGGCTGATGGCCATGCCGAGCACGCGCTCGTCGGAGCCGCCGGTCTGGGTCGGGGAGAACATGACTGGCGAACGCAGCACAACCTCGGTCGGGCGAACGCCTTCAATGACCGGCAGTGGACCAGCGATCAACGCGCTCGCCTGCGGCACCAGCCTCGCCGGGTAAGGCTGGCCGTCGATGTTGACGACGACCGGGCGCTCCGCGGCGCCGGCGCCGAAAGAGCGCACGCGGACCTGCAGGCGGAGCGGCCGTGTCCGGTTGACCCAGAAGACCAGCCGAGCTTCGGGCTCCGGCCCGGTCCAGCGATAGGGGGTGCCATCCTCGCCGTATTCAAGGAAGTGGAAGCCGGAGCCCGCTTCGAGGAATTCACCAGCTTGGAGCAGAGCGACCGGGCTTAGGGCCACCTCCTCCACCTGGCTGCCCTCGGCGATGATGCCGTCGCGCAGCCGCTCGACATCCATCAGCAGCGTCACCTGGGACTGCAGCCGGGCCATTTCGCGCTCGAGAGTCGCCAGCCGGAGTTCGAGGGCAGAGGTGCGGGCCGCGGAAGGTGCCTTGCTCATTCCTGGGCCTCAGATTTGGTGGAGAGAGGATCAATGAGCATCTTCGGCCGCCTCTGCAACACCCGGTCAGCTTGCGCTGCTACGGGATGACGAATTCGAGAGGAGTGCTACAAACCGAGTCGAGTTTCCGCAAGCCGACATCTTCCCGCCTATAGATTCAACCGGGCAGCTGCCCCTCGCCTTGGAGGTGATTTTGCGGATCAGTGGTTACCTAAGTATTTACAACGACTGGGATCTGCTGACGCCCGCTCTCCGTTCCGCTGCGCCCTACCTCGACGAACTCGTCGTGGTAGATGGCGCCTATTCCTGGATGGCGCCGCTCATCCGGCAGCTCGGCCACCAGCCGGAGCGGTCGCAGCAGCCGGTGCGGGATGCGCTCGCTGGCTGCGGCGTGCCGGTCCGAGTCATCGAAGGTGTCTGGGCGAACGAAGTCGAGAAGCGCCGCGCCGGCTATGCCGCCTGCCAGGGGCGCTATGTCCTGCGCCTCGATGCGGATGAGGTGTTATTCGTCGACACCGCGCGGCTTGAGCGCTTCCTCGCCTCCGGCGGCGCCGTAGCAGAAATGGAGATGCCGACCTACTTGGCCCCGGGTTTCATCCAGGGCGAACCGGGCGGTGCACCGCTGCCGCGGCAGGCTTTTCTCTTCGATCGGCAGCTGGTTTCGGCAGAGCAGCATCTGCGTCATCTCTGGCTGGTGCTGACCGTCGACGCACTGCCGCCGGCCGAGCGGCTGCCGGTGTTTCCGGAGCCCGTCGCCTTTAATGCACACCTCACTACTTGGCGGACGCCGCGGACGGCGGTACAGCGGGCGCTCTTTTACACCCTGAACTGGTCGCGCCGGCATGGCGTACCCTGGATCGCAGCGCTCAAAGACAGGCCACTCGAGGATGTGGCGGCGTTGCTGCGGCATGTGCCGGCCGAGGCCTTCCTCGAGGCGATGCTTAGCCACCGGCTGGTTTCAGGACATTTCGATACCGCTGGCGAGCCTATGCGACCGACGCCGCTATCGCCAGAGCAGGAGCGGGGCCTAGTACCGCTCCATACGAAGTACCTGGCGGCGCAGGTCGCGCTCAACCAGGATCTCACTAAGCAACCGCGCCGCATCATTCAAAGTGAGCCAGTTTGCCTCGACCTTAGCAGCGATGCTGGCTTGGATGCGCTTGCCCGGCACGGCTGCATCACCCTAGAGGTGTTTAAGGTGCTGCGGCGGGCCGAGGCAGAGATGCGCTATCTAATCCCCCGCCCGCCCTGGGAACTGCGTCGGCCGCTGTCGGTCACCGCCCTGGATACTGCCTTGCAGGTTTCCTTACCGGGAAAGACGGCGGAGACGGACGGCTTCCTGCGGCGCGTCCTCGTGCTGAATATCTGGACGGTAGCCGGCCATCCGCTTCAGGATATGTTGTGCCTCGCCCGGTGAGGACGAACGCCTTCCCA
Organism: Skermanella sp.; assembly: GCF_059503625.1. Classification (NCBI taxonomy): domain Bacteria; kingdom Pseudomonadati; phylum Pseudomonadota; class Alphaproteobacteria; order Rhodospirillales; family Azospirillaceae; genus Skermanella; species Skermanella sp. Next base: position 18,895 of record NZ_JCACHA010000514.1, on the reverse strand, counting down.
AAAATTCTTAGAAAACGTCCAAAAAACCGGGCCAATTTTTTTCTTGCAACGTTTGCTTTGAACAACGATTAGATTTGTGGTCTTCTGAATGTCCGATGCTCGGTTTTATTGGTCGTTGAGCAGAAAGATACGGGTAGGATATGGGCGGTCTGCAGGAACTAACTGCTGGTTTTGCCAGCACCGATCAAGCCAATGCGGCTTTTCAAGGGCATTTTTATGCGGCAGCCAGCGAGCGGCGGCTCGACGCACTGGCGCTCACCTGCCGGGATGTGCTGACTGCCAAATCCACCGGCGAATTCACGTTACCCTATGCCTTCGCCATCTCGGCCAGGGCAAGGTTGCACGATCCTACCTTCTGGACCCTGGGCGAGGATGGCTCGCCTAAGCCGGAATTGCTAGACTGGCTCGATGAGCTATTAAATCTGCCGGCGGCAGCCAATAGCCGTCACAATTATTATTACGAAATCGTTGCTGGTCTCCGGCATTACATTGCGGGCGATCACGACCGGGCTTTTCATTGGCTGGCGTTGGCGGCACGGCCGGGCGATTTCTACCGCGTGGTCAAGGATGATTTCGGCGGCGGGGCAGCCTTCGCCCGGACCTATCCCTCGCCGGCGGCGCTGGCGGCCGCGCAGGGCTCCCGCTTTGATCGGAACTTGGCCTTCCTCCACAAGCCGGCGCAAGCGCTGTCGGCCGTCGTCAGCATTTCCTTCGACCGGATTTATGCTGAGGCTTTTGCCGGCGACTGGATTGAGCGACTGGCGGCATGCGGCCGTGCCGGCATCGGCCTCCATCTTCACCTGATGTTCCGCGAAGAGACTGATGCGGCGCTGGTCGAAGGCCTTGTCGGGATGGCGGCACGGTTCGGCCTGCCGCTCGCCCTGAGTGTTGAAACGGGGGTACGGCATTCCCGGGCGTACTACGCCAGCGCCCGCTTCCTGCGTGGTGCGGCAATCTTGGAGGCCTTTAGCTGTCCGGTTCTGTTCTCTGATGCCGATGCTTACATTGTCAGTCCCGAGGCTTTCGCCAGCCGCCACCTGCCAGCTATCTTAAGCGAACAGCGGGTTCTCGGGCATCTGGCCAATGGGCCCTATAACGGCTACCTGCCTTGGCGCCGCTTTTCGGCCACTTGGATGGTCACGCCGGCTCATGCCAATTCCATCCGCTTCCTTAATCTCGTCGGCGATGCCGTCGAGTATTTCTGGGATCAGCGCGACCGAAATTGGTGGATCGACCAGATGGCCCTTCAGGTCGGACGCACCACCGCGATCGGGGAGGGCATGCAGGCGGCAGGCTTCGGCAGCATCGGCGACGCCCTGCCTCATATCCTGATGACCGGCGAAGAGTACAAAATTAGCAAGGTCTCGAAAGTGCCGCGGATGAGAACCTTGCTCGAAAAGGGCCTGAATTACTGGGATGCCTTGCGCCAGCTCGACAGCTGAGCGGGCCTCGATGGAGCTAACCGCAATCCGGTGATTTCCCCGTGCGCGCGAATGCTCTAGGTTGGGTCTCATGCAAGCAGCAACGGGATCGGCGGTAGCCACGACACGGGCGGATGGCTGGCCATGAGCCGGGTCGTCTTCCACCTGGATCGAGCCGACCGCGAAGCGCTAGCCGGTTGGGCCTATGACATCGACCGTCCGGATCGGCACATTCGCATGGTAGTGCTGGAGGGCGATGAATACCTCACGGAGGTCAACGCCAATACCTTCCGCCAGGATCTCGTCACCGCAGGTATCGGCCGCGGCGACCATGCCTTTCACCTCGCCCTGCCGAGTTTCCTGCGCAGTGGGCCGGCAGTGAAGTTGCGACTGGTGGATGCTGAGGCGCGGGCAGTGCTCGCCGTCGTCAGCTTGGCAGCGGATTTCGAGCCGGCAGGCGCATTGCTGGAGCGGCTAGGCCAGCAGGTGGAGCGCGAAATCAGCCCGGCGGATGGCGATGCGACAGTGCGAGTCGGTGCGGCGCGTGGGTTGCTGGATAGCATGCTGCCGCTGCTCGACGGGTTGCTCGGGGCGGCGCAGCCGGCCTTGGCCGAGACGCCCCTGCGAGCAGGATCCTTCCAGTCCGCGCTGGCCGCAGCACAGGGGCGCTTTCCGCCAGTCGCGCTGCCGGAGGCGACGGCGCCGCGTGTCTCCATCATCATCCCGGTCTTTGACAGGTTCCACCTGACCCACAACTGCCTGGCGACGCTCGCCGAACTGCCGGATCAGACGCCCTTTGAGGTGATCCTGGTCGATGATGGCTCGTCAGACGAGACGCTGCTGGTGCCGCTGCTGGTCCGCAACATGCGGCTGCTGCGGAACCAGGCGACTCTCGGCTTCCTCCGTTCCTGCAATGCTGGGGCGGCAGTGGCGCGTGGTGAGTTCCTTTATTTCCTCAACAATGACACCGAGATGCAGCCTGGCGCTCTCGATGCACTGGTGGCGCTGCTGGAGGAGGAGCCGCGCACCGGCGTCGTCGGCTCCAAACTGCTTAACCGGGATGGCACCTTGCAGGAAGCGGGTGGGATCATCCTGCGCCTGGCCGACGGCGTGAATTACGGCCGCGGCGAGAATCCCGATGACGGTCGCTTCAACTACCGACGGGATGTCGACTATGTCTCCGGCGCTTCGTTGATGACGCGGCGCGAGGTATTCGAGCAGCTTGGCGGCTTTGATGAAGTTTTTGCGCCAGCCTATTACGAGGATACCGATTACTGCTTCCGCGTCCACGCCGCGGGCTGGCGGGTACGGTACCAGCCGCGCTCGGCCGTCGTGCACTTCGAGGGCGGCACTGGCGGCACCGATGTAACCGCCGGCGCCAAACGCTACCAGGTGGTAAATGCCCGCCGCTTCCTGCAGCGCTGGCGCAAAATACTGCTGAGGCATGCGCCGGCCGCGACGACCCTCGAACAGGAGAAGGACCGCGGCGCCACTTTCCGCCTGCTATTCATTGATGCCACGGTGCCGACGCCGCGGCAAGACGCGGGATCGGCCGCCGCCACCTGCCATATGCGGCTGTTGCAGGGGATGGGGGCGAAGATCACCTTCCTTGCCGCCTCGCATATGGGACTGCAGGGCGAGGATGGCGAAGCCCTTCAGGATGCCGGCATTGAGGTGCTGCACCATCCGCATACCTGGTCGGTGGAGGAGGTGCTGCGGCGGCGGGAGGGTGGTTTCGACGTCATCTACCTACATCGCGGCGAGGTGGCGGTGCGCCACATCGTCACCTGCCGAGCGCTCGCACCCAAGGCACGCCTCGTCTATAATGTAGCAGACCTGCATTTCCTACGGCTAGAGCGGCAGCGGGAGCTTGGCAATGCCGGGCCGCCGCCGCTGGTGCGGGTGCGGCGCGAGGCGGAGCTGGCGGCAATCCACGAAGCGGATGCGGTTATCGTCCACAGTGCGGCCGAGGCAGCGCTGCTGCATGACGAGGGCGTCGCTGCCGTGGAGGTGGTGCCCTGGGCTATGCCGCTTGTGGAGGAGGGGCCAGCGCATGCAGCGCGGCAAGGGCTGCTTTTCGTCGGCGGGTTCCGGCATGCGCCGAATGGTGACGGCATCCTCTGGTTCGCGCAGCGGATCTGGCCGGAACTGCGAGAGGCCTTGCCTGGGCTGACGCTGACTATCGCCGGCAGCCACATGCCGGCCGAAATCCGCGCGCTCGGCGAGCGGCCGGGCATAACGGTCGCGGGCTATGTTGAGGAGTTGGCGCCGCTTTATGCATCGCACCGGCTGGCGGTGGCGCCGCTACGTTATGGCGCAGGCCTCAAAGGAAAGGTGATTGAGGCCCTGGCCTTCGGCTTACCCTGCATTGGCACGCCGATCGCCTATGAGGGGATTCCGCTCCCCGGACGGGCGGAGGTGGAAGCTGCTGGAGAGGCGGAATTCATCCGGGCGGTCATCACACTGCATGAGGATGCGGAGCGCTGGACGGCGCTGCGGGAAAGCGGCCTCAGTTTCGCGCGAGAGGCCTATTCGGAGGATGCCGTGGCGGTCGGACTGCGGCGTGCGATCGGACCGTTGCCAGCCAGGATGTCGGCCTGAGTCATGCTTCGGTTGAGGCTCCCGCGGGCTGTCTGTATCCTGCGGCTACGGAACTATGAAACCTCCTCCGTGTGCCGGAGGTGTTGTGCGTGACCCCTGAACGCGAGCTGTGCCTATGGCTCAGCGATGTGGCGTTGCCTTACTGGGCCGGGCAGCACACGATACCACATACTTGTTTCTATCGCTGAGACTGCACGGATCCTCGACACTAGGGCGAGAAGCTCGATCAAGAAGAATGCTGGATCGGCTTTCGACAGCCGAGGCGAACGGAAACCGCTTCAGGGTCGGCTTGCAAATTGACACCAACTCCGTGCTCTTGCGTAGTTGAACAAAATCGGACCAGCACCTTTTAAAAAAGGTCAGGTCCATTGTCTGGTAACGCATCGGACGAGCCGGGGCACGTCAGGGCCTCGCCAAGATATTAGTAGGGAAGAAGCGTGCATGCCCGACCCAGCGAAGGCTCCTGTAATTGCCGTGGTCGCCAACGATCCGATCGCACCGGAGCTGCTGCGCTTCCTGGTGTCGCTGCACCGCTACTCCCCGGATCAGCAAGTCAGGATCATCCCCTTTAACGACGACAGCGTGCTCTGCCGCGCAATTGGTGACCATTTTGGTTGCGCATGGGTCGAGGACGACCTGTCACGCTATGACCGCTTTGGCCGGGAGATCTTCGACAAGGACCCGCCGCAACAGCCTTACCCATATATGCTCGGCAAGCTTCGCAAGCTCTGGGTCTTCGACCAGCCGGGGCCGATAGTCTATATTGATATAGACACCATCATCACATCGGATATCAGTAGCATTCTGCAAGAAGCGGCCAGCAAAGAGTTCGACCTGAGTTTCGCCTCGGTCTCTGCTGGCTGGATCTATGAGGACGTAGCCGAGGCGGTGGCCTTGCTCAAGCGCACTCGCGGCTTCTCCAGCAGCTTCTTGTTCAAGCGGACCGATCGCATGAATTTCGATGCGATTACTGAAACCATCCGCAAGAACCTCCCGCATTTTCATAAGGTGCGGCGGCTTGGCGTCGTCGATCAGCCATTGCTGAATTATGCGGCCGACCAACTGCCGATCCGGGTGATGCCGATGTATGAACTAGCCGGCATCAGCTCCGACACGGTCGCCTCGCGCGACCTGCCCTGGTTCAAGGCGGCGGTGCAGGATGATGGCAAGGTACTGGCTGGAGAGAAGCCAGTGCTCTACCTGCATGCCGTAGGTAAATACAAACATAGCAGGGAATACGACTTCCTGTTCAACGGCCATCTCGTCGAAGGTTTGTTCCAGATCGCCAAGCGGGATCCGGCCCTTGGCCACCGGGTCTATGAGGCGATCCGTCACTGGATTCATTTCGAACCGGCGGGCTGACCTCGACCCGCGCCGCGTGACGGCGGCGCAGGTCAGGAACCGGCATCCTCAGGCGGCGGCGAGCAGCTTGACCGATTGGCGGCGCAGGCCTTCCTCGAAGATGTCGACCACGCGCCGGTCATTCTCCTGAACGAGGTTGTGCGGAAGCGGCCCGCTACGGAACCAAGCCTCGTCCGCAAGGCCCGAGAACGGGATTCGGTGCAGCGCACAGGCCTCGATCGCGGCGCGGAAGACAACGCCGCGGGCGGGGGCGAGCCACAACACTTCCTCCGGCTTGCGGAGGCTGAGGCTCATGATCGCGTTCTGCAAGCTCATCCAGTCGTCCACCCGGACATGGATGGTGCCGGGCCAGACGCTCCTGCCCGCCTCCCGTGTCAGGTCGCCGAGATCACCCTCAATGAAGACGAGGCGCTTCAGCGACTCTGCCTCGAGAATGCGGGCGAGTGAGGCCTTGGGGATGGCGCGACGCAGCGCCATCGGCGAAGGCTCCCACAGCAGGTTGGAGTGGAAGACCGGCAGCATGCCGAGGACGCCGCCCGGCTTGAGGGAACCATAGCCTGCCCAACGCTGATCCCAGACCATATGGTCGTCGGGATGAAGCAGGGCGGCAATCGACGAGGACCGGCCGAGCACGTCGAGCAGGGTCAGGCGCGGCCGGCCCGGCCGACCCAGGGCCTCGACGAAGGCAGCCTCCGTCACGGCGTCGACGCCCGGCGGCAGCACCCGGGCGGCGACCCGCATCGTCTCCGGCGAGAGCAGCAGCGTGACCGGCCGGCGCTCCGACAAGATGCGGACCTGGCTCAGGAAGCTCTGCAGAACCAGCGAGTCCGAGACCGGATGGGCGGTCGACAGGTCGATGACCAGGGGCTCGGCCCGCCGGGCGATGCTCTTGATGAAGCGCTCCGTCCCCGCTGCGGTGCTGGCGGCGAGTGCGAGCCGGGCGCGAGTGATGTGGATGCGGTTGCCGGAGATAGGTGGCCGGCGGAAGCTCAGCTCAATCATCGCCTCGGCCATGGCGGCGGGGGAGCCGAGCTGCACCGCCTCGTCGAGGACCGTGCCCTCGGCCGAATGCGTGCTGAACAGCGAGGGCATCTCGAGCGCGAGCGCGTCGGCGGTCTTGATCTTGAAGCCGGTGCCGTCGAAGACCGGGGCGATGGCGTAGTCAACCTTCTCGTAGAACTCCGCCTCGGTCGGCACGAAGCCGAGCTTCTTCATGGCGAGGGTGGACTTCACATGCTCGCCGACGCGGCCGCCGATGACGAGCTCGACGGGGGCGAAGGTCTCGCCGATGCGGCGCTCCAGCGCCTGCACCAGGCCCTGCAGGCCAGCGATGTTGAAGCTGTTCGCGCTGGCGAGGAAGCCGAAGGACACCTTGTCAGGCGACAGGTAGTCGCGCCGGCGGAGGCGCGGGGCCTCGGCCTCGAGGGTTGGATCGTAAAAGGGGACCGTGACCACCTCGGAGCCGGTGGCGTTCAGCAGCTCGACGCCTTCCTTCTGCTGGATCGCCACGACGATGTCCGCGCGGCGGATGCCGAAGACCTCGTCAGGCTTGTTGCAGATGAAGAACTCCGGGGCCTGGCCGATGCGGCGGAACGCCTCCGGCCGCTTCCAGAAGATGTCGTGCGTCTCCAGCACGCGGACGGTGCGGCGGGGCAGGAAGTCGAAGGCCTTGCTGAGCCAGACATTGTGCACGACGGCGACGTCGAAGACGCGACGGCCGGAGACGTTGCGCAGCATCGCCTCCAGGTCGGAGTCCCACCATTCGTCGAGGTGGTGGTGGGCGCCGTTCTTCGGCGGGGTGCCGACGCCGCGATGGGCGTAGACCACATGCACCTCGTCCCACTGGCTGCGGAGGATCTCGCAGGTCGCCTCGTCATGCCGCCAGTACCAATGGTCCTCAAAGGCGACGAGGAGGAAGGTGATGTGGTAGCCGGCCTGCTTCAGCAACCGCGTCATCTGCAGGGTGCGCCGGCGATGGCCGGCGTCGAGCGGCCAAGTGGCGAAAGGGGAGATAATCAGTGCAGATCGAGAAAGGGCAAGGGGCACGGCCTGGGCTTGCATATGATGATCCTCATGCGGTCGGCAATGTCGGTTGCGGCCTGGGATGCCGTGAAATGGCTTCGCATACCCTAATAGAGGTCAATGCGACGCCACTTTCGCTGCCCTGATTAGCGAATTTGTGATACATCAGCCAAGACCAAGCTTCTAATTTTGGTAGGAGTGAATTCGAAAACCGATCGCTTTTGAAACATGAAGTTGCTGCGGCTTACACATAGGTTCGAATTTATCGTTATGATGTCGCAACTTGATATTTAATCAAGGGTTGAGTAGCGGGTGCCGGAGATACCGGTTTCGCTTTCAATAAACTCACGTCTGGCTTGCTATGGCAATGCGGGGTAACTATAAGGTGAGCTTCGGTATGCTGCAATGCGAAGCTGTTCCAGACGAGGAACAGCCCTGGCCTGTTTTGCATCCGATCATGTAATGAGGCGCCCAAGTGGTCTGGGCGTAGGAAACCGCTCAACTTCGATGATGGAGCGATAGGGAACGTGACAGTACGCATCATATATAGGCCAGCGCCGGTTACGTTCCCGGGCGGCATCCATCGAGTTCCCGTCCGTCCTGTTGAGCTTCGCGACGAGAAATTCGATGCTGAGTTTGATTGGGATACGTTTACTTATGACTCGTTTAGAAGCGAGCAAGGATACTGCGTTATTGCGCCTCCTATGTTCGGACTTGAGTCGTCAGTCGATTGGGAGACCTCTTTTGCTGGCCGTGGCGTCGAGCGTGTAGTTGTTGCACGTTTAGACAAAGCTCTTCGCGTAAGAGCCGCTTCAGTCGGCGGACAAGTGAACGGTTTGCCGATGCAGGTTGCATTCCGCGATGCCGGGTCCGTAACCATTCCGTTCGACTCAGTAGCGCGCAACGACCTGTTAGCCGGCAAGCGTGTTCTGGTAACAATGTCGAAAGACAACGAAGCTGGTTGGATTTGCGACTGGATGGAGTACCATGCTGCAGTACATGGTGCTCAAGCTGCCATTGTATATGATAACGGTTCGTCCCGATATACACCGGAAGAGTTGCTCGAAGCTGTTTCCGGCGTCTCCCTGGAGGCGGTTATTATTGTGTCCTGGCCATTTAAGTACGGGCCCCAAGGCATAATCAAAACAAACTCGCACTGGGATTCAAATTTTTGCCAGCACGGCGGTCTGGAGCATGCTCGATACTTTTTTCTCCAAAAAGCGCGCTCTTTTCTAAATTGTGACATTGATGAACTGATTGTTCCGTTCTCCGCTGACTCGTCGGTTTTTGATGCCGCTGAACAGTCAGATCGGTACGTATACTTTGCGGGGCAGTGGGTTGAGCCGATTGGCCGTGAGGGCGCCAAGCCCAAGCCTCTTTCTGAGCGCCGTCATCTTGATTTCATTTACATGAGTAAATTGTCCTCCGGACGTCATCACCCCGCTTTCAAATACTGTGTTGCACCAAGAATTTTGGCCGAATCGATGCAGTGCGCGACCCACAGAATAGTGGATGCCAAGCATCATGGCGAGTTTATATTTCCTGACCTCCAACCGTCACAAGATTTTAACTACCGCCACTTCAAGGCAATAAATACTAATTGGCGTTGGCAACGAGATTGGATACCAGCATATGAGTTAAGTACTGTTGATGTCGATTCTGACCTAGATTCTTTAATGATGTTTGCCTTGAGCAGGTGAGGGGTTAGAAATGATGTCTAACGTTTATCATCGTGCTGTTGTCGAAGATGTCCTGCGCTCTTTAAAGGGAAAGCGGGTACTATACCTTCCTAATCCAGGCAATGCTGGCGATGCGCTTATCGCTGCCGGCACAAAAGCCGCCTTCGATCGTGCTGCGCTCTCTTACGAAGTTATTACTGATCTTTTGGACCCTGGAGACTGCCCCGTTTTGTTGGGGGGTGGCGGTTCGCTCTTGGGTGGGGTGGGTGAGTTCCGGAAGGCGCTCGAGTATTATTCCTCAAGAGCCAAGCACCTTATCATACTTCCACATACTGTGCGAAATTGTGAAGAGTTGCTGCAGAACCTTGGATCGAATGTGACTTTCATCGTGCGTGAGCTGGAAAGTTACCGGCATCTCCTAACTCGTTGCCATAAGCCTACTCTACTTCTTGCTCCCGATATGGCATTTCACCTAGATGTCGAAGAGTTCCTTAACGATCCCGAAATCCGGGAAAGCGGGCAGCGGTGGTTCGTTGCGATGTTGAAGCATCATGGCATCGATTTCGATCAGATCTGTTCGGCACCGCGGGCATATTATTCCAGGACGGATTGGGAAAAGAAGGCCGGCATCGGCGGAAGTGACTTTGATGTATCCTCTGTTTTTGGCTTTGGTATCTGGGGTGACCGTGGATCTGCTTCAGCTTGGTGTTTGTTGGAAGCAGTGAGAGCAGTTCAATCAGTAGTAACAGACCGTCTTCATGTTGGCATTGCCTCTGCTCTTCTTGGAAAAGAATGTGATTTTTACGATAATGCATACGGGAAAAACAAAGAAGTCTACGGCTACAGTATAAAGTATCATTTTAGAAACGTAAATTTTTTGCAACATGCGTAGGTCTGGTGGGAAAGTCAAATATTTATTTTGAGATCGATGAATTGCGCAATCTGATTTAAATCAGACTGTATCCAAGATTTAATAGACAACATCTGCATACGATTATCAATGGTACATTTATTTATGTAGATATGCGCTGAAATACAGAAAGTTTGCTGTGCTTGTTGGAATTTCGACTTGGCATCTCCCGTCGCGGTTTCATGGCATGGCTGACTTTTCAAATTTCATGTTTATCTCCATATCGTGATCTGTTATCTGTGCAACAGCCAGGGCGGGTCGTCCCGAAAAGCTTGGGGATTCACATGTCTAAAGTTACGGGTCTTGGCGTGGATGATGAGGCCTTCCTCGTCTCTAGCCTCATTGATCGCTGCCCAAAGATTATGATGCTGCGCGAGCTGGTGCAGAATGCCGTCGAGGCGGCCAGCCACTCCCCCGACGCCAAGCAGGTGAGGATCGGCGCTGTCGAGGTCGATGGCGTGCGCAAGCTCCGCATCTGGAACACCGGCCCGGGCATGGATGCCGATGCGCTGTACCGCATGTGCGACCTCGCCTCCTCCATCGGCAAGGTGAAAGGCCTGGACCGGAATTTCGGGATGGGTGCCAAGGTGGCGTCGCTGCCGTCCAACCATCACGGCGTGCGCTATCGCTCCTGCACGGACGGGCGCGTCAGCGAGGTCATCCTCGGCAAGCGGGATGGCGTCTACGGGCGCCTGTTGCGGCCCTATCCCGGCCGTGCCTTCCGCCCCGGTGCGGAGCGCATGGTCGATGTCGCCGACGTCACCACGGAGGCCACGGAGTCCGGGGTGCCGACAGACCATGACTGGACCGAGGTCGTGCTGTTCGGCCAGGATGCCGCGCAGGACACCACGGTGGACCCCTATGGCGGCGAGCCGAAGTCGCGGGCCTATTGGCTGCCGCAGACGCTTTACCATCGGTATTTCGACATCCCCGCAGATGTCGCGCTCGTCATCGAGCCAGGGTTGCACTGGTTCAAGGAGCCGCGGCGCTTCGAGCCGTTGAAGCGCCGGGCGCATACCGCGTTCGCCGGCTACGAGGCCGTGTCGGCGGGCAACGGGATGACCGTGCACTATATCCATGACCCGCAGCATCCAATCCGGACGCAGGAGAACGGCTCGAGCGAGGGCGCGCTGCAGACCTCCTCCAGCCTCATCGCCGTGGTCTGGCGGAACGAGATGTACGAGGTCCAGCACGGCTCCCCCTGGTTTTACGAGGCGCCGATCTTCGGCTTCACCTTCGGCGGCCGTCATCTGTCGGTCCTGATCGAGCTCGCGGACGACTACCCGGTGCTGCCGGACGCCTACCGCCAGTTCATCCGTTATGCCGGGGCTGAGCAGCAGCAGGTCCGGCCGAAGGATTTCGCCGCCCTGGTGCGGGAATGCCAGCCTGCCTGGGTGCGTGACATCGCCCGCCGCACCAGCGATGGGCGAATCATCAACTCCGCGATCGTCGCCGAGTTCGGCAGCCTTGCGGGCCGTCTTGGGCTCGACCGCTTGTCCGATGGCGAGACGACGGAGGAAGCCAAGTCTGACGCCTCAGACAAGGGCAAGGCAGCGAAGCCGGAGGGTAAGGACGCTACGGCATCGGCCTCCCTCTTCACCGGCATTCGCGGGGCCTGCGGCGTGGAGCCAGTGTTGCTGCGCAGCCCCTCCGATGTGCGAGACCGCTGGCTCGAAGGGCGGGCGGCGTGCTTCTACCCCGAGACCCAGCAGATTTTCGTCAACATGGGCTATGATGGTCTGCTGCGGTTCCAGGCCCAACTCCTCGATGCCGCCAAGGCAATGAGCGATGAGGCGACGCTGAAGCTCCTGATCGAGAATGTTACCGAGGGGCATTATGTCCGCCGCTTGGTGCGCGCCGTCCTGTTTGGCCTTGCCAAGCATCTGAACGAGAAGAATTGGCAGAAGGGTCATATTGAAAAGGCGATCAGCCCTGAGGCCCTGTCCATCGTGGCTGATGATTTCGACGACCTGGTGCCGAACGCTCTCGTGGCCCTGCGGGACTACCTGACCAGCCGCACCGACCATGCGTCGGCGCCCGCGGAGCCGGCGCTGGAGATCGCTGTTTGAGAGACCATTTTGCGGAGTAGTGACACACCGTGATGTCTTCATTGCATACCTTGTTTCAGGCTTCGCAGGACGAGTTTTTCGCCGTCCTCGATGGCCGTTTTTCCGCGATCGACGCGCGCATGCAGGAATGCGAGGCGCAACTCGATGCGATTGCCAGCCTGAGCGACAGCCTCGCGGCCCGCTCCCTGGCGCTGGCGAGCCGCGGGCCGGCGCCGACCGCCTGGCTCTACGACGTGCGCATGCCGAACGTCTACTTCCCGGGGGTATTTGAGCCGGAGGCCGACGCCAAGGGCGCCAAGCGTTGGGTGGGCGCCGCGGGGCGGATTGAGGGCAAACTGCTGCTCGATCGGCGTTTCCAGTACCGCTTCGAGGTCGACGTCGTCGATTTCGTCAGCGCCGACGCCGCATCGTCCTTTCAGTTGTCGGTCGATGGCCGAGTCTGGCCGTGGCTGTCCTCTGACGAGTCGCTTTTCTCCACAGTCGTTGCTGAGGCTCCCCATGACGCAAGCTTTGATTTCGTCCTCGAAGTCACCCCGGAAAGCCGCCCGGTTGACCGAGACGTCAGCTTCTCTTTCCGGCGAATCGCCATCAGCCGAATTGGATAAGGTGCTCGCCCCACGCCTCAGCGTCGTCATATGCACCTATGATCGTTATGATGCTTTGAGCGACACGCTGGCGGCATTGCTAGGGTCGTCGGGCTTTACTGCCACGGCGACGGAGGTGCTGGTGGTCGAGAACACGCCGGCGGCGAAGCGGCTTCCGGTCGTCCTGCCCGAGCATCCTCGGGCGCGGCTGGAAGTGTGCGAGACAGTCGGGCTTTCCGCGGCACGAAATTTCGGCATTGCCCAAACCAGCGGCGATATCATCGCCTTCCTCGATGATGACGCCATTGTCTCCGACGATTGGTGCCGCACCATACTCGACGTCTTCGATGAGCAGCCGACAGTGCGCGTCGTGGGTGGCAAGGTCGTGCCGCGCTACACACTGCCGAAGTTGCCGGCCTGGTACGACAATCAGCTCTCAGGCTACCTGTCGTGTATTGACTGGAGCGCGCGTGCCCGCTTCCTGCGCAAGGGTGAATGGATCGTCGGAGCTAACATGGCTCTCCGGCGCAACGTCTTCAGGGAGTTCGGTGCCTTCGACACCTCGCTCGGGCGCAAGGGCGCGGCATCGCTCCTCAGCAATGACGAAACGGCTTTGCTTGAGCGGATCGGCATGCAGAGCGTGTACTACGAGCCCCGCATGGCTGTGGAACATGTGATCCCGATCGATCGGCTGAAGCCGGAGTGGTTCCGCCGTCGCGTATTCTGGCAGGCTGTTTCAGACATGGTCGCGGGCCTGACAAAGCCGGGCGATCCGCAACGGCGCAAGGAGTATGGGGAGGTGGTCAGCCAGCTCGAGGCATCACGCCGCAACCTCAATGCCTTAAGCGCCGAGCCCCATGATTTTGCCGAGTTCCAGCTTCAGCTTCGCGGCATCTATCTGGCTACCGTTGCCTTTGGGGGCGGCTTATAGCGGTCGCCGGTCGCGCCGAGCCGCTTCCCGTTCGCTTTGATCAAGGCAGTTGCCCCAGCCTTCTAGCTGATCGGGCAAATAGCTCTGATCAGGTAGTTCGGCCCGACTGGGGGTGCCTTCGACTGATGGAAGCGGCGCCCCTGGGTGCAGCGACCTTTGTGGGCGGAAGATCCCATGTGGAGCGGGCGTTGCACTAGCCACGACTGTAGCGCGTCTGCCAGCGCCGAAACCTGATACGGATCATGTACGCAGGTTGATGACCTGAGTTCGTCCTTCAATCATCATTTTCCCGTTCGTGATTTCGGATTAGCGAGAGTGTAGTTGCGCCCTCGCAGCCGCCGTCTCCAAGGCAACGGCCGTTCGGAGTGCATAAATGGAATCACCGATGGGCTTGAGCATGCATCTTCCTGGCGTGACGGAGCTATCCCTCGCCAAGGGGGTGGAGCAGGTGCTCAAGATGGCCCGTCGTTGGATCTTGATCGTGGCAGGCTTCGGTCTGCTCGTCACCCTACTCAACTTCGCCCTTCTCTTGCTGAAGATGTACCAAATATCGACCCTGCTCGAGCTCGGTGCTTGGGATACGCTTTGGTCGTCTGCTTCCCTCTGGGCCGCCATCTGTATCGGCCTCGCCACCGTAGGCGTGCTGCAAGCGGTCGTAGTGAAATATCTCTCGCGGCACATCGCCGATCACCTCACCATCCCCGCTCTAGTCGGCATCGTGCAATATGCCGAAAAGGGTTCGGCTGATCTCCATGCCGTCCTCGACGATCTCGAGACGGTGCGAGAGACGCTCGCCGGCTTCGCCGCCCGGATGCTGGTCACAATCGCCATGACGCCGGTACTCGTTCCGCTGGCTCTGGCGCTTCATTGGATGCTCGGTCTTGTCTGCGTGGTCTTTTGCCTCGCCATGGCCTTGCTTAGCTTGGCTCTCGCCCGCGCCGCTGACAGGGAACAGGCATTAACAAGCGCGGGCACGGCCAAGGTCTACGGCCTGACCGTCGATGCCATGCGCTCTGGCGAAGCCGTCCTGGCCATGGGGATGCTTCCACGGTTGGTCCGTCACTGGGTTTTGGTCAGCAGCGAGAAGGCGGACGCCAGCTGGTCAGCGCAGCGCCGGCTGGCGCGGCTCAAGTTTATCCAGGCACTTATCATTAGCCTCTCCCGCGGTTCTTTCATGCTGACGATGTTCGCTATTCAGATCACCGGATCGTCAATGACGGCTTTCATCTCGGGCGCGTCGATCCTGGTGCTGCAGGTCTTCAGCCCCTTCACTGCCTTGGGCACGACGATTGAAACCTTCGCCGCCGCTACTGCCGCCTGGCGGCGGTTGCGGCGACTAGCCATGGAGACGACCAAGCAGCGTCCCAATGGCCTCGCCTTTCCTTGCCCCCATGGTCGGCTTGCCGCCGAGAATCTTTCCTTCACCTTCAACGGCGATCATTCGCCTTTATTGCGAAACATACAGATGACGGTTGAGCCTGGCACCTGTTTCGCCATCCTGGGCGGCTCGGGCAGCGGCAAATCCACGCTGTTGCGCCTGCTGCTGGGCTTGCATCAGCCAACAATGGGCGGCGTCTATCTCGATGGGCATGCAACCGGCCAGTGGGATCGGCGGGATTTAGCCCGGTATATCGGTTTCTTGCCGCAGCAGCCGCTCCTCGGCCGAGGCACCGTCGCTGAGGCCATCGCCCGGTTGGAGGAGCCGCAGATGGCATTGGTAATCGAGGCTGCCCGGCGGGCTGGGGCTCATGGACTCATCACCAGCTTGCCGCTCGGCTATGCGACGCCAATCAGTGGGAATTATCAGTTCTCGACGGGGCAACGTCATCGCGTCGCCATCGCCCGAGCTCTCTACGGGCGCCCGAAATTGTTGTTGCTCGATGAGTTTGCGGCCTCGCTCGACGCAGAGGGTGAGGCGGAGATGGAAGGGCTGTTACGCCAGCTGCGGCGGGAGGGATGCTCGGTGATCTTCACTACTCACCGCGCGTCGCTGCTGCGGAATGCCGATCGGGTGCTTGCCCTACGCGCTGGCACGCTGGTGCCGGCCGGCGATGAGCGCTATCGCCTTCCGGCCGAGGTAATGCCACGGGAGCGGCGCCTCGTATGAGCGCCGCCCTTCCGAGTCCGACGCGCTGGCTGCGCTGGCGCGATATTGGCGTGACGCCGGCTTCGGTCGTCACGGTGATGATGCTGAGCCTTTGCGGGCAGCTTGGCTATTTCGGCTTCCTGCTGACCGTAAAGGCGCTGATGGATGCCATGCAGGCATCGTTGAATCTCGACACCTATCTCGCCATGGCTTTCCTTTTCGTGGTCATTACCGTTCTTTCTGAAATCTACTTGCATCAGCGTGCAACCATGCTGAGCGCCGGGGCGCAGCGCCTGAGCCTCAGGCTGCAGGCCGAGGCGCTGCAAAGCTCCGTCCGCAACGCGGTGCGGACCGACGTGCCGGCAGGCGTCACCGCGTTGCAGGATATCGTGACGGTGCAGCGCCTCGTCGCCGGTCCGGCCCTGGTGGATGCGCTCGACTTGGTTGGGGCGGTGCTGGCGGTCATCGTTTTGTTCTACATCGATGAGGGCTTCGGCTGGATCACCGTCGCCGGCATCCTGTCCGTCATCTTCATGGGCTGCGTGCGCCGCGCGGCGACGGCCCGGCCGAGTGCCCTGGCCGATACCAGGATCAGCGCGGCATCCAGCGAATTGGCGGGCGAATTTGCCCATGCCGATGCCGGGCGTGGGCTCGGTCAGTTCACGGCAGGGCTGTTCCGGTGGCACCGCCGCTACGACCAGGCGCTAGATGCGAGCGATGCAGCGCATCTCCGCAAGCATGCGTTCGAGGAGATTGAGCGTCTCGTCATCAGCGCTTTTGTGCTCGGGCTGATGGTCTATGGCGTTGCGCTGGTTTTTGCCGGACTTGGCACGATGGGCCTTGTCCTATGCGCATTCTTCGGAGGCTACAAGGCGATCGCACCTTTCGCCAGTGTCATTCAATATTGGGCGAGCTGGAACAAGGGGTTTTCGGCCTGGCATCGGCTCAGCAAGGTATTGCGGCAAGATGCGCCGCCGCCGGTACAACTGCCGGAGCCGTCGGCCACGCCTGGGCTAGTGGTGAAAGCGCTCGGCTTCTGGCCAGAGGGCCGCGCCACGCCAGTGATCCAGGGTATCGACCTGCATCTGCCACCCGGCAGCGTCACCCTGGTTCAGGGCCGAAACGGCACGGGGAAGAGCACCTTCCTCCGCCTGGCTCTCGGCCTGCTTCAACCGACCTCGGGGCAGGTGCTGCTCGGCGGCCAGAACACTTATTTCTGCGACCGAGAGGAGCTTGGCGACCGCATCGGCTATCTGCCGCAGGACATCCAACTGCTCGATGCGAGCGTCCAGGACAATATCGGCCGGGGGCCGGAGGCATCAATGACCGAGGTGGTGGCGGCCGCTCGGGTCGTCGGCATTCACGACATGATAGGCCGACTGCCGCAGGGCTACCGCACTGCCTGTAGCAACCTCTCCACTGGGCAGCAGCGCGTGATCGCCCTCGCTCGCGCATTGTTTAGCGGCCCCGACCTGCTGGTGTTGGATGAACCTGAAGTGGGGCTCGACGGCGCGGCGCGGCGCATGCTGCTCGCCGCGGTCGAGCGGGTACGCTTAGCCGGCAGTGTCGTTCTAATCGTGACTCATGAGCCAAATGCTTGGGCCGAGACGGCGCATTACGCCTTGCGCCTCTCATCCGGTGGCGATTGGGCCGTGGATGAGCTTCAGGCGCATGAGCCGATCGCCCTCCCTGAGCGGGCGGTACCCGCAGAACCGCAGCCAGCGGCGCTGAAGCTTTCGGCCCTGCTAGAGGTCGCCGTGCCGAGCCCAACGGTCTCGAAGGTGATGCGGACGGCCTTGCTGACGCTTGGTCTCACGCTTCTTCCCCTCCTTGGCTGGGCAACAATGACGCGTATGGAACAAGCGGTTCTGGCACCGGGCCAGCTCGTGCCTGAGGGCCGGCGGAAGACGGTGAACCTGCTGGAGCCTGGCATTCTGCGCCAGATTATGGTGCTGGAGGGCAGCGTGGTGCAGGCGGGATATCCGTTGCTACAGCTTGATGTCGCCCAGGCCGAGGCTGGCGCCCTGCAGGCCCGCGCCGCCTACTGGAGCGGCCGCGCCCGTGCCGCCCGCCTTGCTGCTGAGCAGGTCGAGCAGCGCGAGCTCGACCTTCCGGCGGATGTGGCAGCGCAGGCGAAGGCGGATCCGGCCGTCGCGGTTTTCGTCCTGGCTGAGCGGGCGCTCTTTGCTGCCCGCTGGGCCGCTTTCGACGGGCAGGTGGCGGTGCAGGAACGGGCCATCACACAGCTGCGCGAGCAGATCGTCGCCATCCGGGCGCAGCGCGAAGGGGCGGTTCAGCAAGTACTCACCGTGCGGGAGCAGATCGCCGCCTACAACCGGCTACTGACCCAAGGGTACACTTCACGCTTTTTGGTGCTGAACCTGCAGCAGCAGGAGGCAAAAATCGTCGCGGCCATCGGCCAGGCGCAGGCACAAGAGGCGCGGCTGCGCGAAGGGATTATCCAGGCGCAGCAGCAGCTGGAAGGCACCCGCCTGCAACGCCTCTTCGACATCGCCACCGACGTCCAAGCCATCGAGGTGACCATCGCTACAGCACAGCAGCGGCTCCGTACCGCTCAGGACGTATTGCTGCGGCGGGAGGTGCTGGCGCCGGAGGCGGGCCGCGTCACCAATATCCAGGCCTTCACACCGGGCGCCAGCATCCAGCCTGGCCAGCCCATCCTCGATCTCGTGCCGGACGAAGGTCGGTTAGTCGCCGAGCTGCACGTCAAGTCGACCGACATCGACCAAGTGATGCCAGGTCAGCGAGCCAGAATTCGTATGACCGCGCTTCGCCAGAATTCGTCGCTGATGCTGCTGGGCAAGGTCGTAGCCATCTCGCCCGATGTGCAGACCGACGCCACGGGCCTGCCCTACTTCCTGGTTCGGGTCGCGCTTGATGCCGGAGCGGAGGACTCGGCGCTGCAGCGGCACTCGCTCCTAGCAGGCATGCCCGTGGAAGGATTTCTAATTGGTGAAAGACGCACTCCACTCGAGTACTTCTGGGATCCCGTAAAAAACTCGGCGCGTCGACCGGTCTTACCGGTCACTAAAGGAGATCAGCCTTGATCGACCCCTGGTGACGTCAGATACAGAGGAAGCAGTCCGGTACCGTTGATGCGGGATCAGACTGGTACATAGCACCAGATCAAATTGGTGGTTTGTCAGTTCTTGCGCCTAGTGCTCTGACGCACTCTGCTGATTCACTTGGCCTGTGGACCGTGCGAGTCT
>NZ_JCACHA010000513.1:0-2127 GCF_059503625.1 Skermanella sp. | reverse complement strand
CCGATGGTTTTCAGATTGATGCCGGCGTTGTCTCTGGTCCCTCTCCATCCGGCGTGTCCAGCCAGGAACGATCGCGGTAGCACTTGTTGATGTCCAAAACGACATGTCTGTTTTCCTGCAACCCTGACACCCTGATCCTGGACTTACTCAATGGCCAACCTGATCGAGATCCGGAACAGAACCGTCGTCAATAACGAAGACCTGAGTGACGCTTACCTTCCCATCAACACCCCACTCGACCGTCCCGACGGGCACTACATCGCGATCGGCATGGATGTGGAAGGTCCGTTCAGCCAGGATGAGGCGCGCGACCGCCTCAATCACCTGAAGAAGGCCACTCGCGTGGAACTGGAGGATGAGGACCGCCGGAAACAGGAGAACTGAGTTCTCTGTACGGTCATTGAGTACCCTTGGGGAATGACGCCGGGGAGCCACCCGATCTCGCGCGAGATCGGGTGGCACGCATGACCACCGTTATGGCCTGATAGCCTGGATAGGAGGTCCCCAACGCATCGAGGTGCCTCGCTATCAGCGTTGAAGGCAGTCCCAGGAACCTCCTCTTTCTGTGGAACTTATTGCGTCCTGTTGGTCGAAGGCGGATAATCGAGAACCATCCGGAGGGGATGAAGCGATGAAAAACCTTCTGATCCCGATCGAGGAAAGCGAGCTTTTGCCATCGGTCCTGCAGTCGGCCGTGCTGGTGGCGCGCCGGTTCGGCAGCTACCTGGAAGGGCTGCACGTCCGCCCTGACTTCGCCGGCAGCATCGCGGCGAGCGGCATGGGAGCGCCCTATGTGATCGAGGAGTTCCGGCGCGAGGACTGGGAGGCTATCCAGCGAGCGCACAGAACCTTCGAGGTCTATCTGCGCGAGCGCCGGATCCCAGTCGACACCGGCGCCGAGGCGGGCGGTCCGTGGGCAGCCTTCCGAGCCGAGGCGCCGCCGGGTGACGAATTCATCGGCCAGCATGCCCGGCTGTTCGACCTGACGGTCATGGGCCAGCCATCCCGCGGCGCCGCCGCGCCGCGCATGGCTATGCTGGAAACCCTTCTGTTCGACAGCGGCCGTCCGGTCCTCGTGGCTCCACCCACAACGCCCTCGCAGATTGGCAGGACGATCGTGATTGCCTGGAACGCCAGCACCGAGACGGCACGCACGGTTGCCTTTGCCCGCCCGCTGCTCGAGCAGGCTGACCGGGTCGTTGTGTTGACAGTTGAGGGTGGCTTGGTCGCCGGCCCGTCCGGGGACGAGATGGCCAGCTCTCTGATGCGGGCCGCGATCCCGGCACAGGCCCTTCATGTTCCGCAGCGCCGCGGCACTGGTGAAACCATTCTGGAGCAGACCCATAAGCTGGGCGGTGATCTCTTGATCAAGGGCGCCTATACTCAGAGCCGGTTGCGCCAGATGATATTGGGCGGGGCCACCAGTCACATCTTGGCCATGGCCAGCGTGCCGGTTCTCATGGCCCATTGAGGCGACACCGGTGCGCCAACCGCTTGAGAAAATCCTTATTTCCGGATGCCAGCGGCTGATGATTGAGGGTAGAAGGCCGGATCCTGCCGCAGGCCGATGACGACACCGCTGTCGATTACACGACCCCGCATGTGGCGCGGGGAATTCGAACGTTTCTGCGGGAGGCGACGAGGAATATGGCCTGATATCGTGGTGTTGGTCGCAGTGTCGATGATCGACCTCTGCCGCGCACCATAGGGAGAACTACGGAGGATGAGATGGCGCTTTACATGCTGCTCTTCGACCGGCCTGCCGATCTTGATGCCACCGGATACCGGGAGCGTTCCAGGAGCTGGATCGCCGAGCTGGTCAGACTGGATGGTTTCCAGGAATTCTCCGCTCACTGGAACGCGCTCGACGTGTCGCCGAACACCATGGTCCTGATCAGGCTTGTGTCGGCGGAGGCTGCGGCCAGCGCGCTGACCAATCCGGCGATTACCGGGATGTTCGAGGACATGAGGCGACATGGATGCCGCAACATCGCAGCTCATGCCTTCAGGAGTTCCGAGATCGCTCCGGATCCGATTATCCGGTAGCAGGGTGATCTGACGGGACGAAGTCGATCCAGGCAACGTTTTCATCCTGCCTGGGCTTCAGCAAACCCTTTGAAGCCCAGG
>NZ_JCACHA010000512.1:0-2127 GCF_059503625.1 Skermanella sp. | reverse complement strand
CCCGAACCAGGTTTCCGTCTCCAGGCCCGGCGGCGTCGCGCTGAACTGAACCTGACGCCGGTTTCCGATCCCTCCCCTTCCGGCACCCTTTCATCTGGCATCGGGCTTGCAAAGACGTTCATGCGCCCCGCGTACCAAGGAATTTCGCCATGACCGTCTCCCGTCTCGCCCTGATCGCCGCCTCGGCAGCCCTGCTGACCGCCTGCAACGCCACCACCCGCCTGTCGGAAGTCGGCAGCCCGCCTCCGCTGACGCAGATCGAGAACCCCAACCGCGCGGTGGGCTACGTCCCGGTCAGCCTGCCGATGCCGGCGCCGCAGACCGGCGTCCGCGAGGCGAACTCGCTGTGGCGTTCGGGTGCCAGGGCCTTCTTCAAGGACCAGCGGGCCAGCCGGGTCGGCGATATCCTGACGGTGTCGATCAACATCAACGATCAGGCCCAGATCAACAACCAGACCACCCGGACCCGGGCCAACAGCGAGAACGCCGGCATGCCGGAAGTCTTCGGCTTCGACCTGAACAAGATCCTGCCCGGCACCAGCGCCGCCAAGGCGCTTCTGGAAGGTAAGCTGGACGGCAATTCGACCCAGTACGAAGCAGGTGGCCGCGACAACCTGCTGGGCATGACCAGCGACACCAGCAACAAGGGCGCCGGCCAGATCAACCGCAAGGAGACGATCACGCTCCAGGTCGCGGCCCTGATCACGGACGTATTGCCCAACGGCAACCTCGTGCTCCAGGGCCGGCAGGAAGTGCGGGTCAACTTCGAGGTCCGCGAGCTTCAGATTACCGGCGTGATCCGGCCGGAGGACATCAACTCGGCAAATTCGATCAGCTACGAAAAAATTGCTGAGGCCCGGATTTCCTACGGCGGACGCGGCCAGATCAGCGACGTCCAGCAGCCCCGCTACGGCCAGCAGATCTTCGACATCATCATGCCGTTCTGATGAAAACATCGAGCGCCTTCCGTCATGAAGCATCGGTGATGCGGCGTTGCGGAAGGCGTACGGCCAACGCCAGATCCAAGTCAGCCCGCGAGCGCTTTACGGGCATCCTGGAGAGTTATCATCAACGTCAAAGGCTCGACCTGCGAAGGCTGGAAATTCCATTTCTCATAGAAGCGCCGGGCCTCTTCGTCGATAGCGTGAACCAGCAATGCCCTGATGCCCGCATATTCCGACGCTTCGATCGTTTTCAGGATGGCGTCGCGCAGCATGCCCGACCCGACCCCCTGCCCGCTCCAGCGTTTATCGACCGCAAGCCGGCCCAGAATCATCACCGGGACTGGATCAGGCATGTTGCGCCTGACTTTGCCTGTCGCGACGGAGTGAAGTACCGAACCGACGGCCAGACCGAAATACCCGACAACGATGCCGCCGCAGCAAACGACGAAGGTACGGCAGGCTCCATCTCTCACGTTGCGCAAAGCGCGTTTTTGCAGCCATTCATTTAAAACGGAATAACCGCAATCGAACTCGGAATGAATATGATCTTCCGTCAAGCGAACCGGAGCGGCTGGTGCCCATCCGTCACCTGGGATTGGAAAGAAATTCATTTATCCCAAGGCGCTTTTTTGGATAATAGGGTCTTCAGCATTTCATGAGGTTGCGCGGGAGCATCCAGCGCCTCCGTGAAACGCTGGTACTGCTCTGCATCGGCAAAGAATACCCGCTGATCGAGGATCGTATCCTCAGCAGCACGGCACGCCGTTTCCAGCATGAATTCTGTCCGTGTCTTTCCCGAAATCTGCGCCGCCCGATCGATCAGGTCGCGATGGCGGCGGTCAACGCGCATGTTTATGTTGACGGAGTTTTCATCTGCCCGATTGACGCCAGTCATCACGATTTCTCCTGAAGCTCCACTCTCTTACACACTGAACGCTGTCTATATCAAGTTCGCAGCGCCAATTGTGATGACAATGTGCGCACAAGCTGTGCATTGTCAACATAGTTCGTGGTCTTCTGGAAACTCATGCTGAAAACAGGTGGAACGTCTGGAGTTATTCAGCTCTTGTCATACCATGGGCTGAAGAAGTTGAACGGTAAAAACGCTCGTATGGTAGGTCGTGCCGAAGCGACGCGGCAGCCGACAAGCAGGCGCATACTATATCGGCTGCCGCTTCGCTTC
>NZ_JCACHA010000511.1:0-2129 GCF_059503625.1 Skermanella sp. | reverse complement strand
ACCCTCCCCAGGCCGCCCAGCCGATCAGGTTATGGACGGTGGAATGGGACAGCAGGCACGACGAGATGCGGGCCAGCAGGAAACGCAGGTGAAAGAACGGAGAAACGAAACTGATCATGACGCGCCGCCACAGTACCGCCTTGGGGAGGCCCGGCCGCAGTCCGGCGAGGTTCATCACGAACTGCGTGAACTCGTCCTCGTGGGTCAGGAGCTTGTTGGGACTGTGATGAAGCATGTGTTCGTGCTGATAGACGTCGAAATGCTTCATCAGCAGCAGGATCGAGATCGTCTCGCCGACACGGCGATTGGTCGAACGTTCGCGGAATACCGTGCCATGGGCGCAGTGATGGAAGACGACCGCCTGTAGCTTGCCCATCCCGGACGACGAGAGGATCATCATGAAGGGCAGGGCGATCAGCCAGAAGCCACCCAGTTCGAGTGCCGCGAGGCTGAAGGCGACGCCTGCTGTCAGGGCCGCGAAGGCCGTGACGACATGGTAATGGGAAGAATGCGCCTTGGCGGTTTCTCCCGGTGCCGGACGAGCCGTAAGCCAGGTTAGGAAAGGCTGCACGAATCCGGGTAGCCGGTGGTGCATTCCGGCCCTCGGATCGGCGAAACGGGCAGGTGCCCGCTCCGCCTGATCGGATGCGATGCGATCCTCTTTTGCGGAGATTTCACGTTCGTACGTAGCAATGGACATCCCATGTCTCCTTTGGGGTTTGATCCTATTGCTACAGATATTCTCCGAAAAAGAACAGAATCTACACTATATCTGACGATAAAGGGCCGATCGCGGGGGTTGTTCACTATATACCCCAAGTCATTAACGCGAATCGGAAATAATCGTACAATATAGTGTGGCGTACCGGATTTACTGGAAATTGACTGGAAACTTACTATCCGGCAAATGGCGGCACCTCCATGCCGGTGACTCCTGTTCCGGTGATGGCGAAGAGGCAGCCTGCCAGCGGATCCGGCTCTTCTCCGCTCGTTTGAAGGGAGGTCACGTAGATCACGTCGAGTCCACGCCCGCCGAAGGCGATCTTGGTCGGGGTGCGGCACGGCATCTTGACGGTCATGTCCAGCACGCCCTGCGGCGTGAAACGCAGCAGTTCCCCCCCGAAGATCCCTGCCATCCAGTAGCATCCGTCCGCGTCGCACGCACCGCCGTCAGGCCTTCCGGCCATGCCGTGGGTATCCACGAAAACCCGGCGGTTGCTTGGCGTGCCCGTATCGGCATCGTAGTCGAATGCCCAGATGGTCCGCACCTTGGCGTTGCTGTCGGACAGGTACATGGTCTTGCCGTCGGGGCTGAAAGCCAGCCCGTTCGTGGTCCAGAGCCCGTCGATCATGGGACGGCAGCTCAGGTCCGGATCGATCCGGTACAGCGCACCCTGCGGCTGGCCGAGCGGCGCGCCCATCCGCATCGTGCCGGCCCAGAAGCGGCCGGCGCCGTCGGTAGTGGCGTCGTTGAACCGGTTGTCCGGCTTGTCCGCCTCCGGATCGAACAGGCGGGTCAATTCGGCCGAGGCCGGGTCGAAGAAGGCAAGGCCGTTCCTCAGCCCCAGCAGCAGGCCGCCCCTGCCGCGCACTGCGATGGACCCGATCTCCTCGGGCATCGACCACCTTTCATCCCGGCCCGTAGCCGGGTCGAAACGGTGAAGGGCAGGGGCTTCGATATCGACCCAGTACAGCTTCTGTTCGGCGACCGACCACATCGGGCTTTCACCCAGCTTGGCAGGCTCCGCGACGACGCATTCGATATTCATGCCGTTTCTCCTCTGCGAGTCAGATATCCCGGGTGCGAAAACCCCGACAAGCCAGGTGCTTTCGTAAGGCAAGGCCGCTTTCAGGGAACGGCCGGGCGACGGTTCACGAGGTATATCCCAAAGCACACCAACAGCATGGCGGCCACCATGGCACCGCTGATCCTCTCGCCAAGCAGCACGCCGCCCGCGATCAGCCCGAACAAGGGTGTCAGGAACGAGAAGGCGGTCAGCTTGCCGGCGGGATACGAGCTTATCAGCCAGAACCAGGTGAGATAGCTGGCGAACGCGACGATGACGATCTGGTAGGCCATGGAGGCCAGGACCGGACCCGTCAGAGCCGTAATGCCGCTTTCTCCCAGC
>NZ_JCACHA010000510.1:0-2131 GCF_059503625.1 Skermanella sp. | reverse complement strand
ATCGGGAACCGAGGTTACGTTGATCGGGTAGACGAACCTAACGAAGCCATCGCCGGCGACCCGAAAGACCTCGACGCCAGCCGTAGGTGTTGTATTCGTTCCCCGGTAGGTCGCGCCACGGAGTTCAATTTCGATTTCATTTGGTGCGCGCTCCCGGCACTGGGCGCGCAGGATACTGATCTTGGGCAGCGTTTCATTGGCAACCGTGCCGCCGCTCACCTCGAGATCCCACAAGTATAGCTTTTTATCACTGTCCGACCACCAGCCCTCTGCTGCGACGGGCGTGCCCGGAACGATGCTGTTGCGGGCAAGCGGGAAACCGAAATCGTTCTTCAGAGGGTTACCCGGAACGCGCTCATCAAATGGCGCCTTGTTCGGAGGGAAGGAAGCAGCACCGGAGCGGGGCGGCATCAGGACAACTTCCATGCCATCGATCTTGAGAGAGCCGCCGCTGTTCTGGGTAATATATCCCAGTGCCACGTTCTCCTCAGGGTTCAGCGCTATGTCCGAAGCGGTAACAACAACGCCGTTGCTTTCACCGATGACGATGGCGGTGCCGTTGAAGAAACCTTCCGGCTTGCCCGGAATTTCGCCCCTGACTGCTTCGCTAAAAGGAATGTCCGGGTTGGTCGGGGTCGAGATCTTCACATTCGCATCGTCTGGAATGCGGACAACAGTGCCCATCACCGTCATGGTCCTGGCATTGAGATCGAATGCCTGGATTCTGCCTTCGAGTTCCACTTCACTCACTGCGAACGGTGGCGTCTGCGCGGATGCAGCCGGAGAGTAGGAAAGTATGGCTGCCGGAGACAGCAGGGCGGTGGACAGGACGAGCATCTTGGTCAGACTACGCATAGGCAAATCCTCGGTGTCGCTCCCAGCGGGCGCGCAGTGGTTAGAGAGATTTTTCTGAATTTCATGCACCCGTTTCCGCAGATACTGCTATCGGACACCTGGCGGCATGATCGGAGCTTTTCAGGAGATCAAGTGCTTGCCGTGTACACCTAGATCATTGGCAAAAAAGGTGTGAGCATCCACACGTCATGACATGTGGTGGATTACTCCCTTGCGGCAAAAGCGCAGTCCTTGCCTCCCCTGTTACTGTCTTTCCCTGACATGACGATTGCGGCGGCTCAATATTCCTGATTTTTTCTGAACCAAGAGAGGTATTCCAAGTTCACCGGAATACAGTCTAATTTTGGACTTTAGGCATACATAGGGTATTTGATAGATCCCATAGGCATAGCGGCGGTTTCGTCGAAAACCAAACCGGCGATATTCAGTGTGTGAAGCTTGGATCCACTGAGATGATCTGAAAAGCAGTCCGTGACCGAAGCTCCTTTGTGGATGTGACGGACCTGTGGCGCCATACAGTCTTACCTCTTATGAAAAGAGGCACAATCAGGATTAAGTACCGCTCTGAGTCGTCTTTCTCAAGGAAAGGTAGAAACACGCTCGACGGTGGAAAATAAAAATGCAAAGAGCCGAAGACGATGTCAGGGATGCCCTGCCGGCATTGTACCTAAAATTGAGGCGTTTCGCCTTTACTCTCACTGGAACGGAGGACGGAGCCGATGATCTGGTCCAGATCACCTGCGAAAGGGCAATTCGTCAGGCATGCCAGCGGGACCCTGCGACTCCTCTCGTGGCGTGGCTGTACTCGGTGATGAACAATGCCTGGGAGGGAGAGCGGGAGTTGCCGCCCAGTACCGAACTCGTCAGCGAAATTCCAGAACACGACTATCGCAGCACTATGGTTTTTGAGGACCGTCTAATGCTGAGAAGTGTCCGACGAAAAATTCTCGACCTGCGAAAAGAACAACGATCGGTTGTAACATTGGTAGCGCTGGAGGGTTTCAGTTATAGGGAAACGGCCGAGGTGCTCGGCATCCGCATCGGCACCGTCATGAGCCGCCTGTTCCGTGGGCGCCACGCGCTTTCCCGGATGATTGACATGCCGTCACGCCGATCAGTTGCCGGCCAGGACCTATGAACAGCCCCCTGTAAACTGCCGAGATGTGCGGGTATCCAGTGATCACGTAAAAAAGTTGGGCGGGCTGTCCCGGAAGCGAGATGGAAAAATCCTCCGGGCGGAACTCCTCCAGACTGCCTGTCGGAGAAAATCTTCCTC
>NZ_JCACHA010000509.1:0-2136 GCF_059503625.1 Skermanella sp. | reverse complement strand
CGTCCTCAACCGAATGCTCGACCTCGGACGCCCGGACTCCGTCCGCGCCGCTTGACGATCACCGAACCAGGGAGAAATCCGTGCTCGTCGGCCTCCATGCACCAGAGCAACGCTGTATTGAAGTTCCGATGAACCAGCTGCATTCAAATACCTGGTCAGCGGAAGATCAGGCCATGAACGAAGCGGAGCTTTCCCATGACCGCCGGAGCCAGCACGAAGGGGTAGAGGTCGGGCAGGCCCATGCTGTGGTTGAGGCTGTTGACGGCGTAGGTCAGCGGCAACCAGGCTCGCATCAAAGCGTCGAAGTCCCGCTGATGGTAAGGATCAAAGTCGATTTCCATGCTGAGTGCCGGGTCGGCTTCTTCTCCGGGCCGCACCCGCAGACCGAACGCGTGCGCAGTTTCCAGGGTATCCACGATGTGCAGGTAATGCGCCCAGGTCTCCGCAAAATCCTCCCACGGATGGGCGCTGGCGTAGCCGCTGACGAAGCGCTGTCGCCAGTCGGCAGGGGGACCGTTCGCGTAGTGCCGGGCAAGGCTGGCGCCGTAATCCTGGCGCTCGTCGCCAAACAGGTCGCGGAACGCCGGGCTCCACGGACCCCCGCGGACAAGCCGGTCCCAGTAGTAGTGCCCAACTTCGTGGCGGAAGTGTCCCAGCAGCGTGCGGTAAGACTCTACCATATCGCGCCGATGGCGCTCCCGCTCGGCATCGTCGGCCTCGGCGATGTCGATCGTGATCAGACCCGCTGCGTGACCGGTAATTATCTGGGTATGCTCGCGGACCATTTTCTCCGAGTTTGCCAGAAAATCAAAGGCGAGGCCTGTGTTCGGATCGTCGAACCAGCTGGTGAGCGGCAGGCTGAGCCGCAGCAGGCTGTAAACCAGACGGTGCTTGGCGGTTTCCAAGCTTTGCCAGCGCAGTCGGTTCTCAAGATTATCCAGGTCGGGGATCGTTCGGTTGAGCCGACAGGCTCGGCAGTACGTGTCCGCGCTTTCTGCTGGGATCAGCCAATTGCACACGTCATGGGCGGCATTGGCGCAGAAACGGGATGGTCGATCGAGTGCCGCGACAGGCTGCCAGCGATCCTCGCCCAGCGGAACCAGGGCACTGAGCGCATACAGGTCCGGGATGTAACCAAGGAGGTGACCGCAGCGCTCACAGCGGGTGTTGGCGAAATACACCATCTGTCGACAATGCTGACAGTGGAAGATTTTCACGGGCGAAACCCGTCAGCCCCGATCGACCAGCAGGGCGAATTTC
Source organism: Skermanella sp. (assembly GCF_059503625.1). Taxonomy (NCBI): domain Bacteria; kingdom Pseudomonadati; phylum Pseudomonadota; class Alphaproteobacteria; order Rhodospirillales; family Azospirillaceae; genus Skermanella; species Skermanella sp. Next base: position 876 of record NZ_JCACHA010000509.1, on the reverse strand, counting down.
AGCGAGGCGCCTTCCATGTTGGCGCCGGTGAGATCCGCACCCCTGAGATCAGCATGATCCAGCTTGGCGTTCCGGAGATCGGCGTCGCGAAGATCCGCCCCGCCCAGTTTTGCCTGCCACAGAGATGCGCTGGAGAGGCAGGCGCCCTTAAGGGAAGCTCCTGTGAGGTCGCAATGATCGAGGTTGGCTGCCGCCAGGTTGCAGCCATCGAGCAGTGCCCGGCGTAGATCAACCCGCCAGAACGAGTGCCCGGCTAAATTGTAATCCCTTAGATCCGCCCGCTCTCCCTGGGCGCCGTCGGTCGCGGTCCACAGGCTGTGGCTTTTCAGGAGAGAGAACATGTCCTCCGGTACGGCATTACCTTCCGGCATCTTGGACGTCTCCCTTGTGCAACACACGCTGTTTGCTTGTCTTATCATAGAGGCATCAGCGATCGATGGTCTACCGATTCCTCACTTCGTTCTGGTCACCGATGATTTTGGAAGCCTCCTCGGCGACCTTGGCCGTCGCTTCCGCAATCCTGACGCTGCTGGTCAGCATGATAGTGACTTCCGCCTTCAACAAATCTTTTTGGGCGGCCAGAAGGTCCTGGGGTGAGCGGGCACGCAGGATGCTGTTCATGCCGTCGATGTTGCACTGCATGGAATTGCGCGTGTAATCGGCCCATTCCCGCATCACGCTTTGAAGGCCGTCGGCCAGTTTGACCCCAGCCTTCATCATGGTTCCAAGGTTCTCCTGGGTGCGACCTGCGACATCCTTGAATGCCCTGTCCTGCATCGCCGACATCTGGCTGGTCGTGGCGGACAGTTGGCCAACTGCTTCACGAACAACACCCGCGTTCTTGCTGATCGCATCGGTCGGCTGATCCACAATCCC
>NZ_JCACHA010000508.1:0-2136 GCF_059503625.1 Skermanella sp. | reverse complement strand
CCACAACGGGACTTTGAATTGGGTCAGAAGGATCAGCAGCGACACCGCGACGCTGTAGAGCACGGGCGTCCGGACCAGTTGGCGGAAGCTGAACTTGCCGGCGGCTATCGCCGGCCCGAAGGTGAATTGCCCGATCGCCATGGCGGCAAAGAACATGACGCCAAGGCTCAGCCCTTCCTGCCCGTATGCGAAGAGACAGATCGGCAGGCCCAAATTGCCGGCATTGGGAAAGCTGAGCGCGGGCAGGTAGACCCGCCAAGGAATACGGGCGAGCCGGAGGAACGGGTAGGCGATCAATCCCGGCAGGACGATGCAGGCGATGGATGCCGCCGCCATGATGCCGAGCTGGTCTCCCGACAGAGGCGTATGGGTCAGGGAGGAGAAGACGAGACAGGGCGTCGACACGTTCACCGCGAAGGTGGTGATAAACGCGCTGTCGTAGGGCAGGTTGGCGCGAATCCAGCAGAACCCGAGTGCTGCGACGAGGAATACGGGAGCGATGACAGCCGTCATGCTGGAGAACAGCGCTACCAAATCCATGATCGGTCGGAGGTCCCTGCCCTGGCCTGGGGTGATCTTAAACTTGGGATGATCTGAAAAGTTGGGACTGCCTGGACCGCTGTTGCCTGATCGTCCAAATCCCGTTCGATTACCAGCGGACGTAAGGACCGGTGAACAGATCGCCCAGCGATCGCCGCATCTGGACGGTGATCCTCATCTGGTGACGGTTCCAATCGCGGTCGGCGTCGAGATGGCACCACTGGCACCAAGCCGCCAGATTGCGGGGATGGTTGTTACTGAGGTTGCCGTCCTTGTGGCAACAGGCCAGTACGACGCGGCTGAATTTCGACTTGCTGATCTCCACCATATCCGGCCATATCGATGGATGTCCGTAACGGTCGCGCCACGTGTCTCCGGCTATGGCATCGAGCCAGCGCCCGTCGGGAAGTATTCGTATCCTGGAAAGATGCTTCCGGCCACATCGTTCGCAAACACCGCGTGCGCGCTTGAAGCGAATGGAGTCGGATATCTGCGGCCAGTCAATGGGATAGAAGAAGCGATTCTGCCGGTTGATAGGCATTATTGTTCCAGCCAGGATGCAGGACTGCGGAGGAGGGCAACCGTAGCATCGGGCGAAGGATTAGCCAACTAATTAGATCCGGTACAGGATATTCGGCCTTGGCATGACTAGGTGGCGGGCCCGTTTACCCAGTAAACGAAGACCGATAAAATCATGAAACGCCGTTTACCGGGTAAACGGGCCACACTGTCCGAACTAATCGTCATCCGGCGTCCGCTCCGTCTATCGTCCCTGCCCGCTTTGCTGTAAACCTCGGCCATTAAAGCAGCAGAGGGTTGAGCGATGGCAGATACAGCCGTGGCTGAAAAGCCAAAGTCCAAAAAGCCCAAGAGCGCTCCGGCGCCGACAGCGGAGGCAGCGCCCAGGACGCCGAAGAAGTTGCTGGTTTCCGGCCCCAAAGGCGGCCTTGGCAAGACCGGCTGCTCCCGCATTATCGGGGTCGCAGCCAGCATGGCGGGCCTGAAGGTCCTGCTGGTCGATGCCGATGCCCAAGGCAGCCTCGCCGCATGGCATGAACTGCGTGAAGCTTCCGGCTACGAGAGCCTGGCTCCCATCGACTGCGTCGCCGTCGATATGGACAACGCGGCCGAGACGATCACCAAAGCCACGGACTACGACCTGATCGTCATCGATACGCCCAACGCCGTGCAGGCATACCGCGACCAATTCGTGGCGCTGATCGGGCTGGCGGATTTCGTGCTGATCCCGACGGGAGCGACGTTCGACGACAGACGGTCGACCATCCCATGGATGGGTGTCATGAAGCACCATGGCAAGGAAGCCGCTTTCGTCATGAACCGGGTCAAGCGGAGCACCGTCGCCTTCCGCGAAGCCAAGAAGCTTCTCCTGAAGGAAGGGCGGCTTTGCCCGGCCGAGATCCCGGACCTTGAGAACATCCATAACTTTGCCGACCAGGGCCTTTCGGCTGTGGACATCGACAATGCCAGCGGCCGCGACGACTGCATGGGATTGTGGCATTTCATTCGCAACGAGATGAGGCTCTGATGGTCAGTCTGCGTGAAGCCAAAAAGAAAGGGGCTGTCGCGGATTCGCGG
>NZ_JCACHA010000507.1:0-2138 GCF_059503625.1 Skermanella sp. | reverse complement strand
TTCATCCGTAAACCACACGGTCAGACTGCCCCGCTGCCGCAGCGCCTCGTTATACGCTGACCAATTCGTCACCCGCCGCTTCGGCCGCGCAATATGGTGGCGGCGAGCAGTGTTGTATTTATGCGGCATGAAGGCAGGATCCGGAGCATCGAAACAGATCGCCTCCTACGCCATCCCGCCCATCCGTGCAACACACTGGGGCAAGGATGAAAGTGTCCGCCTGGAGCGCAACAATGGTCGCCAGCGGCACTGGGTGGCCTCGTGCCGTCGCCGCTCCATCGTGGTGTCGCGATCCGGCGCGATGATCGACCGGCGCATGGCCCTGTTCGCCCATCTACATGTCAATCGCCAAGCCAAGCCCAAGATGCGACGCCTGCCTATTGCCCAGAAGCATCACCTCAATATTTCTTAAAATCCACCGTTACGTTGTGAAACCTTCCCTGGCTGGCCCGCACCGCGGCATTTCCCAGGAGAAGCTGCCCGTCTACCTGGGCTTCTTTCAATTCGTCCACAATACCCGCCAGCGCGGCAAAGCCCTGCTCGGTGCCTCGTTGCCGCCCTGGTCGCATGATCAAACCGCCACCACCCCGAAACCCAGGAAGATCACCTTTTAATAAGCTTACTATAACTTACTTTGCTTATCACTCAGCAGTTTGACGCTCCTCCAGGCCAGTGTCATCCTTCCGCTTCGCCGCACGTTTGCGTCGGCGGTCGAGTGCCTGCATGCAGAACGTTACAGTCGTTCCGTGCAGGAATATTGAGAATACCATCACGAAAGCAGCGAAGGCCCAGATTGCCTCCGCTTCCGGCCAGTCGGCGTGATTAAGGGCGTAGGCAACATAGTAGAGCGAGCCTACACCGCGGATCCCAAAAAAGCCGATGGCGAGTGTTTCACCAAACGATCGCCCCATCCCCCACATGCCGATCAGGGTCGCAATCGGCCGCACCAGGAAGATGAAGGCGAGACCGGCCACCATCATGTCCCAGGTCAGGGCGTTCAGCAGCCCTTCGCCTAGAGCGCCACCGAATAGCACCAGCACCAACAGCATCAGCAGTCGCTCGATCTCATCGGCGAAATCGTGCAGCCGGCTGTGGTAGCGGTCGTCCTGTTCTGTCCGCCGGAAGGAAACAGCCGCCACGAAGACCGCAAGGAAGCCGTAGCCGTGGACGATCTCCGTCACGCCATAGGAGAGGAACGTGATGGCGAGCGCCAAGAAGCCATGCCCGGTACGTGAGATCTTGGCCCGGTTGGGCAGGCGGAAGGTGGCGTGCCCGAGAGCCCAGCCAATGCCCCAGCCAACCGCAACTCCGGCCGCGATTTTCCAAATGAGATCGACAGCGAGCCACTCGAGCGTCCAAGCGCCCGGTGCTATGCCATGGATCGCGATGGCGATCGCCAGGTTGGTGAAAGGAAATGCCAGGCCGTCGTTGAGGCCGGCCTCCGAGGTCAGGCTGAAGCGAACCTCGTCCTCCTCGCCGGAGCTTGGCGGCCCGACCTGGACGTCGGCGGCCAGCACAGGATCGGTGGGGGCCATTACGGCACCGATCAGCACGCAAGCCGCGACCGAGAGGCCCAGCATCGTCCAGCCCAGGATCGCCAGCGCCACGATGCACAGCGGCATGACGATGCTCAGGAGCCGCCAGGTAATCATCCAGCTTCTCCATCCCAGAGGGCGGTCGAGTTTGAGGCCACAGCCCGTCAGGGACACGATAACCACCAGCTCGGCCAGCCGCTCCGTGATCTCGGGGTAGCGGAGCGGGTGGGGCTCGTCACCGGGAGCCCAGTAGTGGAACAGCACGAAACCTACCGCCACGCAGAGGATGGGCAGCGAGAGCGGCAGCTCCTTGAGGAGCATGGGCAACCAGGCCAGCAGAAGGATCAGCAGACCGGCCCCGGTCAGGATCAGGATATAAGGCTCAACTTCCACTGGAACTCCCGGGGTGACGGAAAACCTGCTGTAACAGCCTTCCGCCCGAAATAACTCGGCATGGCTTGTTCGATTTGATTGTTTTTCAGGACTGAAAATAGGCAACCAGTCTCGACGATCGTCCCGAAGCGTAAGGCGCGAAATCATTCGAGCACCGGCTTGTTGCACAATTCCTGATCATTTGGTTTCGAGGCTTGGAATGATGAAGTC
>NZ_JCACHA010000506.1:0-2140 GCF_059503625.1 Skermanella sp. | reverse complement strand
AGATGTTGTCGCCGCTGCTGTCGGCGGGGGTCTCGAAATCGGGCGCTGTCTTGAAGGTGAGGACGCCGGTGGTGCTGTTCAGCGTGAACAGGGCGGCGTCGGCGCCGCCGAGCGTGTAGGCGACGGCGCCATCGGCCGAGCGGGTGTTGACCGTGGCGGCGTAGACGGTGCCGGTGCCGTTTTCCAGGAATGAGACAACGTCGCCGGATGTTATGATGGGCACGGCGTCCGCGTCCGGTCCTGCCCAGGTGCCCAGTGACGGTCCGGTCGCCTCGATGGTGAAGCTTCCGGTGGCGCTGGGACTGAACGAGGTGATCACTACGATGTAATGACCGAAGGCGTTCAGCGGAACGTCGGCAATCTCGGACCTGAAATCAGACTCGGCGCTCGCGCTGTCGTCATTGGCATAGAGCAGGTTCTTCAGCGGATCCTTCGGGTCGAAGCTCGACTGATAGACGGCCATGAAGACATCGCCGGCATCGGTCGTCGAACCGGAGAGGTCGGCTGCCGGGACCGAGAAGGTGAATGTTCCCGACGAGGTGGGAATGAAGGTCGCAAGCGCGTAGTTGTAAAGCCTGGACGAGGTCTGGGTAATCTGATCGCCGGTATAAACTGTGTCGGCTGCCGCGGTACCGCCTTCCTTCACGATGGCGATATCGGCGGGCGTCCAGGGGCGGTGATAGGTGTTGGTGGCGCTAATACCGCCGCTGTAGGAAGAGATCGCCGGCAGAAGGGTGAATGGATAGCTGGTGATGCTGAGAGCCTCGGTGGTGACACCGCCGCTGACTGTGTCCAGCACCCAGTCGCCGCCTGCTGCGGATGAGCCGGTCAGGCCAGAGGAGGCGGCCACGCCGGCGCCGGTTGCGGCCGCAAGCTTTGTCACGAACCCAGCGCCGTCGTCGCCCTTGCCGATCTCGCAGCCGTAAATCAGCAGATCGCCGTCTTCGTTCAGGCAACCGCCGATCGTGGCCAGCTGCTCCTGGGCCGTCGGCGACGACAGGCTGGCACCGGTGAAGACGTCATTGCCCAAATGCAATTGAGCCTGCGTGCCGTGGGAGAGGAGATGAATGGCGTCGTAGCCGCTGCGCTCCCCTGCCCAGGCCGCCATCTGCGCCAGACCGCTGGTGCCGTTCTGGAGCAGGAGCACCGCGACACCAGGACGGATGCCCGTTACCAGAATTTGGTGGTCGGCTACCGAAGCATCGATGAAGGCTGCCTCCTTGCGGCCGCCGTTCGATCCGGGATCGACCGGACGCAGCTCCAGCGGTCCGGCCAGGTGTGCCGCGCTTGGAGCAGCGAGAGCCGCGCCTTCGCTTCCTGCTCCGGTGCCAGCGGAAACACCTTCTGACCGGAATGCAGCGGGAAAATCTGAACCTGTTTGTGAGGGCGTCGGCCTGACGCTCTCAGACGATGAGTCTTCAGCAATGTCGGTCATAATGCTCTCGATAGGATAAATTATGAACAAATGGTTGCCAAAAGCGGTGGGTTTCGGGTAGCCCCAACAGCGGTCTAACCCTTAAGATAAATTTTATGCTTTATGGGTTGTACTTGAAGGATCAGGAAATAAGTTGCGTCTACCGAGTCCGCGACGCCTAAATCCTGTTCATCAGATAAAAAAGAAGTCACATATGGAAGGATTTTGGTAGAAAGCACCGGAGCTTCATGGACTTCTTCTTGAACAGTTAACGGTGCTGCTTGCCAGAGCCGCAGATGCGTCGTCTAATTCTGCAAAATGAACTTCTATATCAAAAGCATGAGGTGCTTGCGGCAATCGAACACACTTCATAGGCCGATTTTTCCGCGATAAAGGATTAAATTTTCGTTTATTGCGCACAACCTTTCGTGCAATGTCTCTCCGACCAGATATCGAACGCCCCACCGTTCCTGCGGTGGGTCCATAGTCACAGCTTTCAGAAGAGACCTCGCATGACCTCAGGTCAGACCATCTCGATCAAACCCATCCGGTGACCCTGTTCCGGCTGGCAAACATTTGCCGATCATCGACTCCTTAGCAGGCGTCTCACCTTTCCAATCAAGGTGGCACACAGGCTTATCTATTCAGAAGAATGCTTTATCCAGATTTCTGGACGTATCAGAAAATAAAAGAGAATCTATAATTATCATTGCCAATATTTTAAGC
>NZ_JCACHA010000505.1:0-2141 GCF_059503625.1 Skermanella sp. | reverse complement strand
TCGCTTCGGCCTCGTTCCCTCAGCGCCGGCCGCCGACCTCGTCCAGGTGCTTCAGCATGTCGGCCGGGTCCTCGTAGACGCGGAAGGCGCCTGCCCGCTGGAGTTCGTCCTCGCCATAGCCGCCGCACAGCAGGCCGACGCTGAGCGCGCGGGCGCGCTGGGCCGCCAGCGTGTCCCAGATGCTGTCGCCGACGACGATGCAGGACTGGATATCGACACCCAGCCGCTCGGCTGCGGTCAGGAACAGGTCGGGGTCCGGCTTGGCGTACTTGACCTGATCGCGCGTGACCACGGGGACCTTGGCGAGGTCGATGCCCAGCATCTCCAGATTGGGGCCGGCGGTCTCCATCCGGCCGCTGGTCGCGATGGTCCAGGGGATGCCGGCGGCGGTCAGGTGCGCCAGAAGCTCACGCGATTCGGGCAAGGCGCGGACCTTGCCGGACTGCCGGCGATAGGCTTCGGCATGGCGGTTGCGCAGGCGGTCCAGCAAGTCCTGGCTGATGTCGATCTGGGTTTCCCGGATCAGCATATTGGCGAACAATCCGCCGCTCATGCCGATCTTGCGGTGGATGCGCCATGCGGAAAGCTCGATGTTTTCGGCGTCCAGCGCTTCCTGCCATGCCAGCACGTGCTGGTAGACGCTGTCGATCAGCGTGCCGTCCAGATCGAAGATGAAGGCGGTATCCATGTGAGCCATGAGGATCTCCTTAGAATCGCGCGCGAAGGGTGAACAGGTCCATATAAGTGACGTTTGCGCCACCCTGGGTAAGTAACCTTGGGATTACCAACCCTGCTCGATTGTCCGCTTGACGGGCGAAACATAGGCTTTGTCAGGCAAGCCTTCTCGAAAGGCTGGCGTTCCGGAAGGTTTTCGACAGCATGATAAAGCATTTGAAGCTCACGCGCCGGGCGGCTCTGGCGGGCTTCGCCGCCGCCGGCGGCCTGATGGCCATCCAGCCCCGCGCCCAAGCCTTCGCCCTGCCCGAACGGGCCGGCGACCCGCAGCTCGCGGAGACGGCGCTCAGCATGTTCAGCAGCCCGCGCGACGTCCGCCGCGTCGGCATGGCGTGCCGGGGGCACGCGGAGTTGTGCCAGTCGAGGCAGGCGCTGGTGGACAGCATCTTCGGACCGGAGCGCGACCGTCTGGCGGCCGGCGACCCTGCACAGGTCCATGGCTGGCTGCGGACCCGCATCCGGGAAGACTTCGGCGCCGGGCGGACGGTAACCGTCGACGGCTGGGTGCTGGCCGATACCGAAGCAAGGCTCTACGCCCTGGCCGCCCACGCCTGAGCGGCGGCCCGGCGATCACTCGCCGGGCGCCGGATATCCCCGCGCCGGCAGCGGCATGGCGGACCGGCTGACCGCCGGGACGCGGCGCGGCGTCAGGTAGAGCAGCGTCACCATCATGAGCATCCAGGTCAGCTCGCTCTGCTCCAGCAGGAACTTCTCGGTGAAGCTGTAGATCAGCGCGTAGACCATGATCAGGGCGTAGAACAGCCCGACGATGTCGTTGCTCCTGATCAGGCGCGAATAGGCCCGGCCGATGCCGGTCGCGAACATCACGACGAAGATGCCGAGGCCGACGAAGCCCAGTTCCAGCCAGACGTCGAGATAGCCGTTGTGCCCGTTGCCGACCACCGCCCACAGGCGGGCATAGACGTAGCTGGCGCCTTCCGGCGTCCAGAACGCCCGGTATCCCGCCCCCAGCATCGAGTGGTTCATGCCGGCGTGGATCGCGTGGGTCCAGATCGTGGTGCGGCCGGTAAAGGTCAGATCGCGGCCCACGGCTTCGAGGCCGACGACCAGGAACTGGGTGACCGCCATCACGCCGGCGAACCCAACGATCAGCAGGGTGCCGACCCGCAGCGACATCGGCAGGCGGGCGCCGCGCAGGAAGCGCAGCACCGGGATGAAGAGCAGCAGGGCCATCGTGGTGATCCAGGCCGTGCGCGACTGGGACATGGCGAGCATGAAGGCGCAAAGCCCGAACCCGGCCCAGTTGAACCAGTTCTTCTTGCCGTCCTTCTCGATCAGCAGCAGGCAGAAGATCACGACGGCCAGCGACATCATGCGGCCGAGCCGGTTCTTGTGGCCGAACGACCCCCGCCAGCTGCCGGCCAGCGCATCGTGGTGGATGGTCG
>NZ_JCACHA010000504.1:0-2141 GCF_059503625.1 Skermanella sp. | reverse complement strand
GGTCCGGCGGCGAGCAGAGCGGCGACGATGGTTTCCGGCACGCCGTGTTCGATCAGGTAGGCCAGCGCCGCGGCGTTGATCACATAATTAGGATCGCCGGCACGGAGCAGGTCGAGGAAGTTCAGGCGGCTCTTTGATGGCCGTGTAGCAAACCAGGCGAAGCAATCATTGCCGATGTGGGTGGTGTATTCATCGCGCCCGGCGTGGCGGGCCGCTGTGTCATCGACCGTCACCCAGGCGGCGGTTGCTAGCCCAGCCTCCAGAATGGCGTCCTTCTCAGCGTGGAAAGCATCCTTGCTGGCGGTCAGGATGGTAATGTGTGAGGTTCGATGACATCCTTTCACTTTCCAGCTTGATCATCTGACTGGCCTTCCAGAACTGCTCTCCTGCTGATTGTGGCACCTGACATCACGGGTTAAGCCGACAGAAGTCCTGTTGCCGTGGGCGTGAAACGCTCACAAAGGCATTCGCAACTGCTGAACCGTCGGCTTGGGGCGGCGGCGCTATCAGGAAGCCGGGCTTGCCGGGCTGGAGGAGATCAGCCGTCGGCCGCATCGTCAGGCGAGACGGAAGGTCTTCGCGGAGCAGGAGACGCTGATCCTTCTTGCGGCGCTCACGCCAGCTCGGCATCAAGCAGCTCCGCAACGAGTTGCTCCGGCAGCATGATCTGACCCTGTCGCACGACACGCTTCCCCGAGTGCTGATGCGCCATGGTGAGCAGCACCTCCGGCGCCGCAAACTTCCGCGCAAGAGCTTCAAGCGCTACAGCCGCCCCATCCCCGGCGACCGCGTTCAGATGGATACCTGCAAAATCGCGCCCGGGGTCTATCAGTACACTGCCATCGACGACTGCTCACGCTACAAGGTGCTCGGCGTCTATCCGCGCGAAGTGCCAGGAACACGCTGGTCTTCCTGGAACGCGTCCTGGAGGGGATGCCCTTTGCTATCCAGCGCATCCAGACCGATCGCGGCCTGGAATTCTTCGCCGAGGCAGTCCAACGCCGGCTCATGGAATGGACCATCAAGTTCCGCACTAACAGGCCGCGGGCTCCGCACCTAAATGGCAAGGTCGAGCGCACCCAGCGCGCCGACCTGGAGGAATTCTGGACCACCGTCGACCCACGAGCCCCCGATATTCACCAGCGGCTCGACGAGTGGCAGCACTTCTGGAACTGGCAGCGTCCGCATAGCGCCCTTGGCGGCATTACGCCCATGGAGCGCATCTGTGAACTTTATCCCAAGACTCCGCTCCGGGAGGAGGCTGAATCCGCTTACGATCCAGCCAAAGAGCGCCTCCGAACCACCAACTATGCCCTTGATACAACTCTGGCACGCTTGAAATGATGTGCCCAGACCCAACACCAAAGGCCTTGTCCGACGCCTCGACGCCTTGGGCTACGAGGTCATCCTCCGACCCAAGCTCGCGGCTTGATCGTGAGCAGACCGCATCATATCCGCTCACCGCCGCTGCTTATTTTCGGGGCAGAGTGTGAGAAAGGATAGTATTCCAAGCCCTTGAAACGATGTTCAAGTCCTGCTCGGAGAGCTTTAGCGTTGGATCATTGGAACAAACATTACAGACAAGCCAGTAGTCGAGCTCGACATGCCTCCATCGTTGGAGCCGCGACTTCTTCATCGTCCATTCCGTTGATTAGCGCCAAATCTTGAAAAAGCTCAAAATCCAATAGCTGAATCAGCTCGTCAATTATTCTTGAGTCTTGCGGTAGTGTCATGTCCGCATCTCAGCAGATCATGCTGGCCTAACCTCAGCGATATCCCGAGACGGACTGGGGTAATCAGCTGCTCTAACTTTCACCCACGTGTCAGGACGCTTTGCGACCTCTGAAAACTGCTGTCCGGGAGCGATCCGATTGAACTCTGAGTTTACGACGACCGCCCAGTCCCAGAGTAGGTCCCGCAGGCCAACAGAAATCCCCTGCCGCATCCAGATCTGTTCAAGGTCGCATCCTGCCGCCACCTCGGATCGTGTGATTCTCTCGACAGGCTCATTGGCTATGGGGTGCGTGACCTTGCTCATGAACTGGGCAAGAAGATCGACCTGCAGATGCTGGGCGACGACACCGAGCTGGACCGCCAGGCTTCGGCCGGGATCATGCCAGAATCATCCTGGCCTTTTGGGA
>NZ_JCACHA010000503.1:0-2146 GCF_059503625.1 Skermanella sp. | reverse complement strand
GTCCAGTAGCCCGGAGCGTGGGCGGGATGGCGCGGGAAGGCGCCGCCGAACAGGTCGGGGTCGGCTTCGCAGACCTTCTCGACAAGCTCCCACAGGTCGAACACAGTGCCGGCGCCGTGCTGGAAGTACGCGGCGGCCGTGTCGAACGGCAGCGAGAAAGCGCAGTCGATGCCGACCAGCAGGCGGCTGCCTTGGCCGATCCGCCAGTCGAGCCAATCCAGCACCTGGGTACGGGTCCACGGTTGGCGGGCATCCGGCGGCTGGATCAGGTTGGGGACACCGGTGCCGGGCGCGCATTCGGCGACCGCTATGCCGCGATAGCGCTTGCCGGTCGCTCCCGACCAGTCGATCGCGACGAAGCCGTCGAAGCTATGGGTCATTCCGGATCGTGTGACTTCTGGGTCCGCAGCTTGCTCCAGTAGTCCAGCCGTTTGCGGATCTCCCGCTCGAATCCCCGCTCCGGCGGACGGTAGAACTGCTGGCGCGGCATCCCGTCGGGAAAGTAGTTCTGGCCGCTGAAACCCTCGGCGGTGTCGTGGTCGTACTCGTAGCCTGTGCCGTAGCCGAGGCCCTTCATCATCTTGGTCGGCGCGTTCAGGATATGCTTGGGCGGCATCAGCGAACCGGTTTCCCGCGCGGTGCGGACGGCCGATTTGTAGGCGGTATAGGCGGCGTTGGATTTGGGCGCGGTCGCCATGTAGATCGTGCACTGCGCGATCGCCAGCTCGCCTTCCGGAGAGCCCAGGCGCTCGTAGGTCTCCCAGGCGGCAAGCGCCTGCGGGAGAGCCTGTGGATCGGCCAGACCGATGTCCTCGACCGCCATCCGAACCAGCCGGCGCGCGATGTAGCGCGGGTCTTCGCCGCCGTCCAGCATACGGGTAAGCCAGTACAGCGCCGCATCGCAATCGGAGCCGCGCACCGACTTGTGGAGGGCGCTGATCAGGTTGTAATGCCCTTCCTGCGACTTGTCGTACAGGGGCGCCCGGCGCTGCACCGTGCCGACGAGCGCGGTGGTGTCCAGCGGCGTTGCCGGAGCGAGCGCGAACAGCTCCTCGCACAGGTTCAGCAGGAAGCGGCCGTCGCCGTCGGCCATGGCCTTGACCGCCTGCCGGGCGTCCGGGTCGAGCGGTAGCGGCTTGCCCATCTCCGCCTCGGCCCGCGTCAGCAGGAGCTCCAGCGCCGCGTCGTCCAAGCGGTTGAGAACGAAGACCTGCGCCCGCGACAGAAGCGCCGCATTCAGCTCGAACGAGGGGTTCTCGGTCGTGGCGCCGACCAGGGTCACGGTGCCGTCCTCGACATAAGGGAGGAAGCCGTCCTGCTGGCTGCGGTTGAAGCGATGGATCTCGTCGATGAACAGAAGGGTGCCGCGGCCCGTATTCCGCCGGAGCTTAGCCGACTCGAAGACTTTGCGAAGATCGGCGACACCGGAGAAAACGGCGGAAAGCGGTTCGAAATGGAGTTCCGTCTGATCGGCGAGCAGCCGCGCGATGGTGGTCTTGCCGCAGCCGGGAGGACCCCACAGGATCATGGACGCAAGGCGATGGGTGGAGATCATCCGTCCGACCGGGCCGGACGGCGTCAGCAGGTGATCCTGCCCGACGACTTCGGCCAGGGTCTTCGGCCGCAGCCTGTCCGCCAGCGGGCGCGGGGCGGACGCGGAGAAAAGGGTCATCGCCGCTTCGCCCTCAGCCCGCGACCGTCGAGGTCAGGACCTGATCTCCCCGGCGGACCGTCACCTTCCAGGCGCTCTGCGTCCTTGAGAGCAGTCTGGTAAGCTGCGACGTACTGCCGACCTCGCGCTCGTCGATCCGCAGCACAACATCGCCGCTCTGGACGCCGACACGGGCGGCGGGGCTGTTGCGGGCGACTTCGAGGATGACGACACCCTGCCCGGGACCGGTGAAGCCGATCTCTTCGGCGAGTGCGGGCGACAGGTTGGCGACGGTGGCGCCGGCCAGGGGCTGGCGCCCGCTGAGCTGGGTGACGTCGCGCGGCGGATCTTCCGGCGGCGGCGTGACCTGGAAGGCGATCTGGCGCGGCTTGCCGCCGCGGATCACCGACAGCGCGGCATTCCCGCCAAGCGGCATCGTGGCGACGCGGAACTTGAGCGCTTCGGGGTCGTCCACCGCGCGCTCGTTGATCGACG
>NZ_JCACHA010000502.1:0-2146 GCF_059503625.1 Skermanella sp. | reverse complement strand
ATCCGCGTCTAAGGTCTGACTGACGGCGACAGCCTGCCAGTCCTCATATCCTCGGAATTCAGAGAATGCGAGCCCATTCGGAACTTGCACAGTGTACTTGTCCTGTGCTGCGAGCGAGATGCCGACGACAAAGATCGATGCCGAGGCGATCACCATTGACGCGATGTACTGATGCTTCATTGTGCACCTCTAGAATAGAGATTCATTTCGGTATTTTTCTGAAGAAGGCGAACGCCGCTCACTTGGCCAGCGTGGCAAGCGGCTTGCCTTTTTCGACGATATACGTGGCGAGCTCCGCCGCGTTGTCGGTGCCGACGTTCCTCGCCGAATGGATCGTTCCGGCCGGGATGAACAGGACCTCGCCCGCCTTGAGCGTCACCGGCGGCTTGCCCTCGAGCTGATACTCCAGCAAGCCTTCGATGACATAGACGATCTCTTCGCCCGGATGGCTGTGATTAGGGGCTAGAACACCGGGGGCGATATCCACGCGCACTTGGACAACCTCACGCTCCGGAATACCAAGATCGTGGCGCTGCAGATCAGTGCGCTTGACGCCCGTCTGCTGCGCCTGCGCCATGTGCAGCGCCAGACAGTTTCCGGCAAACAGCACCGTTACCACTATGGCCATCACGCGAGTCGTTTTCATGGAGACCTCATTCTGTCAAGTGAAACATTTTCGCTTAATGAGCGGGTCGAAGTAGTCTGAAGCGGCGCAGAGCCGCGCTCCACCCGCAGGCTTTCGTTCATGTCCTTCAGGTTCCAAATTTTCTCCTATTCGGTACTGATCGGTGCTGTGATTGCCGCAGCAGCTACCCGTGGATGTTTCGGTTTCTGGCGAGTTGGTGAGCCGAATGACCCTCGCCAGCCGCACCACCCCTACCATTGGCCCCTCCGTGAATGCCCGCTGATTGCCTGTTATCCATCACCTTCGCTCAGTCGACACCGCGTTGGTTGAAGTACCCGCTGGTCTGAGGAAAATCGCTACCTGGCGCACCACTCGCTGATGGTAGAGCGAAAAACGAGTTACCTTCTGCTTGGCAGAGATCTAGTTTTTGGTCCGCAGAAGCTTGAGCAGTTCCTGGGCAGCCGAGGCCGATGAGGATGGGTTTTGGCCGGTGATTAGCCGTCCGTCGACCACGGTGAAATCGGCCCAATCGTCTCCCTTTTCATAATTGCCGCCCAAATGCTTCAACTCGTTTTCGACGAGGAACGGCACAACCTCCGTCAGATGCACGGCTTCCTCCTCGGTATTGGTAAAGCCGGTCACGCGCTTTCCCTTGACGATGGACTGTCCCTGATAAGTAACTTTCTGCAGGACTGCGGGCGCGTGACAGACGGCGGCGACCGGCTTGCCGGCGTTATAGAGACCTTCGATCAGGGCGATTGAGTTCTTGTCATTGACCAAGTCCCACATCGGACCATGGCCACCGGGATAAAAGACCGTATCGTACTCATCCGCGTTGACGTCGGCGAGCTTGACCGTGTGGGCCAGGGCCGTCTGAGCTGCGGGGTCCTTCTTGAAACGCGCCATTGACCCGGTCTGGTTACCCGGCTCGTCGCTCTTTGGATCGATCGGCGGCTGACCACCCTTCGGCGATGCCAACGTGACCTCCGCGCCGGCATCCTTGAACACATAGTAGGGAGCAGCAAACTCTTCGAGCCAGAAGCCGGTCGGCTTGCCTGTATCTCCGAGCTGATCGTGCGAAGTCAGAACCATAAGGATCTTCATTTTCAATCTCCCTTGTAGGTAAGGGCAAGCTCCCACGCTAGGCCCAGCAGGGCGGCCGTGAGGCGTGCGGAGTTCATCTGCCGACGGCCTGCTGTCGTGACCGCGGGTCCACGAACAGCTTGGGAGCGGGCTCGTTCTCGATGGCGTTGTATGGTGAACCGCCCCGTATCTCCCTCGCGCTCTGGGCGAAGGCGCTCGTGGCGAGCATGGTGGCAGCCGCGGCGGTGGCAAGCGTCCTGATGAGCATGGTCATCGCATTCTCTCCTTTGAACCAGATGAAAAATCTCGTGAATTTCCGCGGACGCCGAGCTCACGCAGGGGATCGCCGCTTGCGGAACTCGGCGACTGGCAAGCCGCCCCAGCCCCAGTTCTCCAGCTCGACCTCCTCGATCACGACGAAAGTGGAGTCGAGTGGCT
>NZ_JCACHA010000501.1:0-2147 GCF_059503625.1 Skermanella sp. | reverse complement strand
CATGGATGCCGGGTTGGAGCCGGCGATAGAGGCTTTCCTGCGGGAAATCGGCTGGCGGGAGTTCACGCACGGGCTGCTCCGGACGCACCCCGACCTGGCGGCCGAGCCGATGGACCGGCGCTTCGCCAAACTGCCCTGGCGGCGGGACGACGACGGGCTGAGGGCTTGGCAGCGGGGCCTGACCGGCTTCCCCATCGTCGATGCGGGGATGCGCCAGCTTTGGCGGACGGGCTGGATGCACAACCGCGTCCGGATGATCACCGGCTCCTTTCTGGTCAAGGACCTGCTGGTGCGCTGGCAGGATGGGGAAGCCTGGTTCTGGGACACCCTGGTCGATGCCGATGCCGCCAACAACAGCGCCAACTGGCAGTGGATCGCCGGCTGCGGCGCCGATCCCTCCCCCTTCTTCCGGGTCTTCAATCCCGTGCTCCAGGGCGAGAAGTTCGACCCCGACGGGTCATATGTTGCCCGCTACGTGCCCGAACTGGCGAAGCTGCCGCGCAAGTTCATCCACCATCCCTGGGATGCGCCCAAGGACGTGCTAGCCAAGGCCGAAGTCCGCCTGGGCAAAACCTATCCTCACCCAATCGTCGATCACGCCACCGCCCGCGACCGTGCGCTGGATGCGCTGAGAACGATGCGGCAGGCTGCCCGTGTGGACAGCGGCGACCTGGACGCCGTCAGCGCGGGTTGATCTTGGCGGGCATGACGGGAGCAGGCGAAATCCTCCAAATCCTGATCTCGCCGTCCAGCCGTTCGAAGCGGTGGGCATAGCCCCTGGGTACGAACAGCACATCGCCGGCGGTCCAGTCGATCGAATTTTCCCCGTACCAGAGCATGCCGTAGCCGGATACGACGACGTAGACGGTATCGCAGAGTCCCTCGCTCGAAGGCACCTCGCCGCTATCGTCCAGGCCACGGATGTCGAGAGTCGGTCCGCATCGATGCGCCGACGTGTCGATGTCTCGCACCACATCGGACCAGGATATCCCCTCCCAAACCGCTGTCAGATTGATGGGCGCTTGCTGCGAGGAGTACATCATCGGGGGCTTTCGATCAGGTATCGCTATCGTCGTCGGCAGGCTTCGGTCAGATCAGACCTTCGAGCCGTTTGGCAGCGTTTGTATCGGGATCTTCATGCGCCCGATCGAGATGCAGATAATTCGGATTGAAGTTCGCCACTTTGCTCAAACCGGCGAAATCGAGCACCGTCCAGAACCGGCCATCGGTTGAGATCAAGCCATCCTCGCGCATCCGCTGCAGCATGCGATTGACGTGAACCGGGGTCAGTCCGGTGGCATCGGCCAAGTCGGTCTGGGTGACCGGCCACTCGAACGTCTGGTCGTTCAAGATGCCGACCGCACGCAGCCGAAGAAGCATTTCGCAGATCAGGAAGGCGATCCGCGAGTAGGCGTCACGCCGGCCCGCATCGATGATGCGTTCACGCAGGATGCTTTCGTCCTGCAGCGTGCCCCACCAGAGAGCCAGTGCGACGCCGGGCCGGTTGAGCAGAAGGTCGCGCATGGTCTCGCCCGGGATGGAGGCGATCAGGCTGGGCGACAACGTGCCGATATGATGGTCCATTTCCTTCAGGATGAAGACCTCGGCATCGCAGAGGTCCCCGGCCACGAGGAAGGCCATGATCTGCCGTGTGCCATCTTCCAGGATCTTATAGCGGCAAGCCAATCCGGAGATTATCAGATGACACTCTGGGGAGTGCTCCCCTTCACGAATGATATCCTCACGTGCACCGTAATGCCGCTGGGTCTTCGACGTAAGCTCATTCAACAGCCGCTTATCCTCATCGGAAAAAGGCGTGAACTGCTCCATCTTCATTATCCAGGGATTGGACACGGTAGTCTCCTTGTCTGGCTTATTGGTGCTCGCCGGATCCTTCCTGAGAAACAGAGGGCCACAGGCTTGGTGCCATTGCCGGAAGCCGATCGGGCGACAGGGAGCATACCCGCCGCGAACGGTCAGCCCGGGCTTCCCTGCGCGAGGCGGAAACCGTCAACAGGATCTCGGTGCGCGTGATGCTTTCTTCGGTACTGGCGCGGCGCACCTGATAGTCGGCGCGGCACTGCCCCGTAATTTCCCTTAGCCTTTCCAGCGCATCGCGGCAGCGGACCGTCGCACTCTGTGCCCTT
>NZ_JCACHA010000500.1:0-2147 GCF_059503625.1 Skermanella sp. | reverse complement strand
CCCACGCCAACCGTCTGGGGGTGTGCTGGCCGTCCCAGGCCACCATCGCCGCCAAGGCCAAGCTGGACCGCGGCACCGTCAACCGGATCCTGGCAAAACTCGGTGCCCTGGGGCTGGTTGAAAAGGGTCGTCATCCCAACCCCAGGATCCGCGCCTGCACCTACCGGCTGGTCGGGCACGATGCGCTGATGGGGGATTTCCTGGACGGCCTCGACAATGCCGCCGAGGAAGCAGCCGCCGCGATCCCTGTTGTCGTCCACGACACAGAACACTTTGAACAAGATTCTCTCTCTCTGAAGCGCGCAGGCGCGCCGGGGGGGGAAGCGATCTGCGAGAAGCAGGAGGATGGCTCGGATACCGTGCCGATGCTTGATGAGACCTGGGTCCCCGACCGCGCCGACATGGTTTTTGCCCAGGTCCACCGGGCCGATCTGGAACAGTCGGATTTGCTGCTGATCGTTCAGAAGTTCACGCTTCACTACCGCGGCAGACGGATTGCCGATCCCTCCGCCCTGTTCCGCCGCTGGCTGCTCACCGAGAGGAAAAATCATGCCCGCACCAACAAGCCGAATGACCGTCGTCCCGCGTCTCATCACAGCGACACCCGACGGGCAGGGCGCCGAGATGGTGCGGCTCCCTCATGTTCCGGCCAGACCCGCTTTGACGCCTGGGCTCGAGCGGCGCTTGCGCGCCGAGAGCATTTCGCTCACGTCGGCTGAGCCCACCGACGACAAGGCGGCGGCCCGGTATCGATCGGATTTCCTGGGGACTGTTGAGAAGCCCTGGCGACCCAGTCCGCTCCCGGTCTCCGAAATTCCTGCTGCCCAGCAGGCGCTGGCCGCCTTCGACGCGTACCTGCGCCCACAGTGTTGGGAGGACAACGGCCGCGCCATGCGGGCGATCGCCGCTCTGCTGTCCTACTACCGCCAGCCTGACCGGGCGCCAGACCTGGAGGCCAGTGTCGCCGAGCAGTGGGGGGAGGATGTGGAGGATTATCCGCTATGGGCGGTTCAGGAGGCATGCAGGATCTGGCGCCGCGAACCTGACAACCGCCGAGGCCCCCATCCGGGCGAATTCAGGGCGATATGCGAAGCCCTGGTCGGCAAGGCCCGCCAGCAGCGGGACCGTCTTCGGCGCTGCCTGGAGATGCCGCCCCTGCTGTCAGCGCCGATCCCCCTGACATCCGAGGAGCGGACTGCCCTCGAAGAGCGCCGTAGATCCGAGCGCATGGCTGAGCTCGCCCGCTTCGAAGAGATAAAGGCCAATCTTCTGGCGGAAGGCAAATGGCCTGGCAGGACTGCAGGCCCGGCACCGACTTGTGACACCGCGCCGACCGATGACGCAAAGAACATCCACTGTCCCTCTGCCCTCACGCCGGCCGCATGCCGTATTTCCGGATCCGGCGAGGAAGCGTTTTCTCCCGGGATGTCCAATCCTGCCTGTCCCGAATCAGTCGGCGTTCCTGCATCGCCGGAGCAGCCGGCCGCCACCCAGGCCAAAGGAACGGCCAGTGGTCCCTGGACGTCGGACAGAACACCTGAAGTCACATTCTGCGGGGATGGCGGGATTGCAGGGCCGTCGGATCAGGCTTGCCTGACGCACCAGGGCTGGCTTGGCAAGCTGCCGCTTTCCAGGCAGCAGAGTCTTTACACCACGCAGACTTATGAGAAGAAACCGCTCAAGCAGCATTTTGAATTTGCCGACACTCGCCGGATGCGCGGGGATCCGCATTCCCCATTCTCGGCGCGTCTCTTCGGGGATGACGAGATTGACACGGGCCTGGCCTGGAAGGTCTGGCCGGCCGGCTATCTCCTGCCGCGTCAAGTAACATCAGGCGCCCTGCTTCCTGATTGGGTGAAGGAGCGCGGCGTTTCGGTTGCCGGTTCACCGCCTCCTGTGAAGCGACCAGAATCACGGTGGTCCTTCCAAGCATTATTACCGGGTCACCCGCCGATGGTCTGGCCCAGACCCGGGCTGCCAATATGCATTCGAGGCTGGCCGTTGCGCTCCAGCCTCAGTCGAAGGTGCCGTAGATGGAGCCTGTCCAGTCCCGGTCGGATAGCGGAAGCTCCGCCATCAGAGTCTCCGGCTGAAGATTGCTTCCTTCAGGCATCAGCGGAAAGCCGGCCATCCAAAGGGTGCGCCTC
>NZ_JCACHA010000499.1:0-2150 GCF_059503625.1 Skermanella sp. | reverse complement strand
CAGCAGACGCTCCAGCCTTTCCTGATCGACACCGTCGGCCAGCTTCCCCTGATCGGCCACATCTTCGCCGGGCCGCCCTACGGCATCGGCATCTTCACCGCCGGCCTGATCCTCGGGATCATGGTGCTGCCCTTCATCACCGCGATCATGCGCGACGTCTTCGAGACGGTGCCGCCGATGGTCAAGGAATCGGCCTACGGGCTGGGCGCCACGACCTGGGAAGTCGTCTGGAAGGTGGTGCTGCCCTATACCCGCGTCGGCGTCATCGGCGGCATCATGCTCGGCCTTGGCCGGGCGCTGGGCGAGACCATGGCCGTCACGTTCGTCATCGGTAACGCCCACAGGATCGGCAAGACTCTGATGGCTCCCGGGACGACGATATCGGCGGCGATCGCCAACGAGTTCAACGAGGCCGTGGGCGAGCTTTACATATCGTCGCTGATAGCGCTGGGCCTGATCCTGTTCTTCATCACCTTCGCCGTCCTGGCGATCGCCAAGATCATGCTGATGCGGATGCAGAAGCGGGCAGGGGGCTGACCGTCATGAATCTCTACGCACGCCGCCGTCTCACCAGCCGCATCGCCCTGGGATTCTCCATGGCAGCGGCGGCCTTCGGCCTGTTCTGGCTCGTCGCCATCCTGTGGACGCTGTTCTACAACGGCCTGACCGCCCTGGGCGCCGACATCTTCACGCTCAGCACGCCGCCGCCCGGCATCGCCGGCGGTCTGCTCAACGCGATCTACGGCAGCTTCATCATGACCCTGCTGGCGACGCTGATCGGGACGCCCATCGGCATCATGGCAGGGACGTATCTGGCGGAATACTCACGCGGGAACGCGTTGGGGCAGACGATCCGCTTCATCAACGACATCCTGCTGAGCGCACCGTCCATCATCATCGGCCTGTTCATCTACGGCGTGATGGTCGTGCCGATGGGCCACTTCTCGGCTTGGGCCGGCGCCGTCGCCTTGTCGGTCATCGTCATCCCGGTGGTGGTTCGGACGACGGAGGACATGCTGAACCTCGTGCCGGCCAGCCTGCGCGAAGCGGCCGCCGCCCTGGGGGCGCCCCGCTGGAAGGTGATCGTGCTGATCGCCTACCGCGCCGCGCGCAGCGGCATGATCACCGGCGTCCTGCTGGCCGTCGCCCGCATCAGCGGCGAAACGGCGCCGCTGCTGTTCACCGCGCTCAGCAACCAGTTCTGGAGCACCGACATGAACGCGCCGATGGCGAACCTGCCGGTCGTCATCTTCCGCTTCGCGCTCAGCCCCTACCAGGACTGGCAGGATCTCGCTTGGGCCGGTGCCCTGCTGATCACCGTCACGATCCTTATCATCAACATCACCGCCCGCCTGCTGGCGGGGCTCGGCTCCAAAGGACGCTGACGACAATGCAGAAGAATGTCCGCTCCTACGTGACCACCGGTTCGACGGCCGGTAAGTCGGCCAGTTCGTCGGCCGGTGCGCTGCCCGTCGGCGCAGCACAGGCCGGCGAACTGACGGAGAAGATGTCGATCCGGAACGTCAGCTTCTTCTACGGTCAGTTCGAAGCTCTCAAGAGCATCTCGGTTCCGCTGTACGACCGCAAGGTCACGGCTTTCATCGGTCCGAGCGGATGCGGCAAGTCCACCCTGCTGCGCATCCTGAACAGGATCTACGACCTCTACCCGAAGCAGCGGGCGAGCGGTGAAGTCCTGCTCGACGGCCAGAACATCCTGGAGCCCGGCATCGATCTCAATCTGCTGCGGGCCAAGGTCGGCATGGTCTTCCAGAAGCCGACGCCTTTCCCGCTGACGATCTACGACAACATCGCTTTCGGCATCCGCCTCTACGAGCGGCTGCCGCGCGACGAGATGGACGCTCGTGTCGAGCAGGCCTTGCGCCGGGCGGCCTTGTGGAACGAGGTCAAGGACAAGCTGAACCAGAGCGGGCTGAGCCTTTCGGGCGGTCAGCAGCAGCGCCTGTGCATCGCGCGCGCCATCGCGGTTAATCCGTCTGTACTGTTGATGGACGAGCCGGCCTCGGCGCTCGACCCGATCTCGACGTCGAAGATCGAGGAGCTGATCGACGAGCTGAAGAACGAGTACTGCATCTGCATCGTCACCCACAACATGCAGCAGGCGGCCCGCGCCTCCGACTTCACCGCCTTCA